>NZ_JBJHAB010000006.1:0-241724 GCF_054050815.1 Blastococcus sp. SYSU DS0552 | reverse complement strand
CGGTGCCCCGGCCGCCTCGGCCGGGGCACCGGGGCGGTCACACCAGGCGCAGCGTCGCCCGCTTGAGCCGCACGATCAGCCGCATCCCGCCGGACTCCGCCAGCTCCCGCTGCCGGGCCCGCAGCTGCTCGCCGAGCTGCTCGAGCCGCTCCTCCCCCAGGGCGTGCGCCTGGGGGAACATCCGCTGCTCCTCCTCCATCGTGTGGTGGCGCAGCGTCTTCTCCAGCATGCGCACCTCGGTGGTGAACTCCGGGTCGTCGGGGGCCGTGCGCATCACGGCGGCCAGCTGGTCGTCGATCTGCCGGTGCTCGGCGTGGGCGAGGGAGAGCAGCGGCGAGACGTCGACGACGGCCGGGTAGAACAGCTCGTCCTCGATCTGGGTGTGGATCTCCAGCTCCCGCAGCAGCCGGTCGCGCAGCTCCTCCCGCCGCTCGATCTGCTCGCCGGTCGTCTCCGCCAGGTCGCGCAGCAGCCCGCGCAGCACGTCGTGGTGGGCGGTCAGGACCTCGTCGGCCTTCATCGGGATGCCTCCTGGACGGTGGTGATCGCGGTGGGCGTGCGCCAGTCGGCGCGACGGCGCACCTCGACCCGGCCCTCGCGGACCCGCGTGTCGAAGCAGGGCAGCGGTGCGGTGGAGGGGCCCTGGGCCGGCTCACCGGTGGCCAGGTCGAACCGCGACCCGTGCCAGGGGCAGACCAGCTCGCCGCGGTGCAGCCAGCCCTCCCCGAGCGGCCCGCCCTGGTGCGGGCAGCGGCCACCGACGGCCTGCACGGCACCGTCGGTGGCGACGAGGACGACGGGCATGCCGTCGACCTCCACCGGCACCGGCTCGCCCTCGGGCAGGTCGGCCAGGGCGGCGGCATCGGTGAAGCGCCGCGGTTCGTAGCTGCGGACGGCGTGGTCGGTACCCATCCCGTGCCGGTAGGAGAGCGCGCCACCGAGCCAGCCACTGGCGACGGTGACCGCGTAGCCCGCGGCGGCGGTGACGCGCGCGCGGGCGGCCCGGCCGCGGGCCCGGTCGGCCAGCGACCAGGTGTAGAGCGCGAGCGCGGCGCTGTTCAGCCCGGCGTGCACCAGCCCGACGCGGCGGGCCTGGTCGTGGGCGTGCTGCCAGTCGGTGAGCCCGGTGGCCGCAGAGGCCACCGCGCCGGCGACGCCGACCCGCACCGCGGTGCGGGCCGCCGCCCCGGAGCCCGGCCCGCCGCGGCCCGTGGCGTCCAGGGCGTCGAGGGCCAGGGCCGCCGTCCACGACCCGATCGGCACGGTGACCAGGGCGGGGTGCAGCGGGTGGCCGAGCCAGACACCGTGCAGCAGGTCCTGCAGCGGCCGGGCATAGCGCCCGGCGAGCAGGAAGGTCAGCGAGATGCCGTGCTCGACCGGGTAGCTGGGGGCGTCGAGGACCTCCCAGCGCTCGACCGCCCGCAGGGTCCGCTCGAACACTCCCCGCACAATCACCGGCGCACTCTCCGTCGACGCATTCTTCGCATCTGCCCAGGTGGGGAGCGGTGAAACAGCGCGGGACCGGCTCGTGCGCCGCGCCGCGGCGTCGTAGCGTCCGGTGCCATGGCGACGCGAGGGTTCCGGACGGTGCTGGAGGGCGGTTCCTACTTCGAGGGGCCGCGGTGGCGCGACGGGCAGTGGTGGGTCTCGGACTTCTACCGGCGCACCGTCAGCCGGGTCGCGCCCGGCGGCGGGGAGACCGTCGTGCTGGAGGTGGAGAACCAGCCCTCGGGGCTGGGCTGGCTGCCCGACGGCTCGCTGCTCGTGGTGTCGATGAAGGACCACCGGCTGCTCCGGGTCGCCGACGGCGAGGTGTCCACGCACGCCGACCTCTCCGCGCTCTGCGGCGGGCACCTCAACGACATGGTGGTCGACGCCGCCGGCCGGGCGTTCGTCGGCGACTTCGGCTTCGACCTCATGGGCGGTGGCGCGCCCGCCCCGGCATCGGTGAAGCGGGTCGACCCCGACGGCACGGTGACCGTGGTGGCCGAGGACCTGCGCTTCCCGAACGGCTCGGTCATCACCCCGGACGGCGGCACGCTGGTCGTCGGCGAGACGTGGGGCAACCGCTTCACGGCATTCGACATCGCCGCGGACGGCTCGCTGGGCGGCCGCCGGGTGTGGGCGGAGCTCGGCCCGTTGCCGGTGGGCGACTCGGTCGAGGAGCTCATCGGGCAGGTGGTGGTCGCCCCCGACGGGTGCACGCTCGACGCCGAGGGGCACGTCTGGGTCGCCGACGGGCTGAACTCCCGGGTGGTCCGGGTGGCGGCCGGTGGCGCGATCGTCGAGGAGATCGCCGCACCGGACGGCATGGGCGTCTACGCCTGCGCGCTGGGTGGGGACGACGGCCGCACGCTGCTGCTGTGCTGCGCACCGGACTTCTACGAGCACACGCGGGCACCGGTGCGCGAGGCGGTGCTGGTGTCGACGGAGGTCGCCGTCCCGCACGCCGGCCTGCCGTGACGCGATGTTGATCAGGTGAGCTGATCGTTCGGGGTCCTGGCTCGGCGTCGACCGTGAGCCAGGACCACCGCAGGTGAGCCAGGACGCGTGCCGGGGCTCACCAGGCCCGCGGCGTGCCCCGTCGGATCGCGCCGTCTCGCTGCCCGGTTCCCTCGAAGAGCTCGGCCCGGCCGCGGCCGAGGACCTTCGCGTCGTAGAGGGCGCGGTCGGCGCTGCGCATGAGCTGGGACGCGCTCTCGCCGAACGAGTAGCCGGCCACCCCGCAGGAGAGCGAGATGTCGGGGTGCAGCGCGCAGATGCGCCGCACGAGGGCGAGCGCCGTCGTGGCGCGGACGCCGGGCAGCAGCAGCGAGAACTCGTCGCCCCCGTGCCGGGCGAGCACCGCCCCGGCCGGCAGCTGCGCCCGCCAGACGTCGGCGACCCGGCACAGCACGCGGTCACCGGCCTCGTGGCCGTAGGTGTCGTTGACCGACTTGAAGTGGTCGACGTCGAGCAGCGCCGCCGACAGCGGCTCGCGGGTGCGGCCGGCCTCCGACAGCAGCTCGTCGAGCGCCTCGTCGAAGCCGCGCCGGTTGCGCAGACCGGTCAGGGGGTCACGGCTGGCGCCCGAGGCGCGGATGACCAGCCGCCGGATGACGACGCCGAGGCCGACGAGCACGACGTCCAGGCCCAGCGCGGTGGTGAGCGGCACGCCACCGGAGACCTGCAGGGACGCGGTGACGGCCGCTACCGCGAGAGCCTGGTGCGCCCACGCCTGGCGCCCGGTGAAGAACAGGTGCGCGTCGACGACGACGAAGCTGATGAGCGTGGCGGCGGCCAGCGCGGTGACCGGGTCGGGGCTGGCCACGACGGCCGTGGCGATGAGGACGTCCGCGGCACCCACCGCCACGTCGAAGACCCTGCGCGGCCACCGGGCGCCCCACCGGGCGACGACGACCGCCGCTGCCAGCGCGGTGAGCGAGAGCGCGAGCAGGACCGAGCGGCGGGCACCCGGCTGGGCCCCGGATGCGATGAGCAACCCGGCGGCGCCGCCGAAGCCGTAGAAGATGGCCAGCGTCTGCGCCATGACGCGCAGCGTCGCCACCTCGGGCGCTCCTGACCGGCTCACCTGGAGAACGTCGGCCGTTCCGCGCCCGACCTTGAGGCCCCGCCAGGGGTGACCCGCCTCGCACCGACTCGCCCGTCCGGTCGTTCCGGGGGCTCGGGACGCCGGACGTCGACGGGGCTCACAGGAAACCTCCCTAGGATGACGGTTCGACGCCGACCTGAGGAGCACCGCCTCATGGCCCCCGTCCCGCCGGACCGCCGCACCACCCGCTGGCTCCGCCGCCGGCCCACCGAGCCGCTGCCGCAGCCGGAGCCGGAGCCCGCCCGGCGTCCCCGGTTCGACCGTCCACCGCCGGTGGGCAACGACTGGTACGGCGCTCCGCCGCCGGCCGGTGGCCCGCCGCGGTACGAGCAGCGTCCGTACGGACAGCCTCCCTACGAGCAGCCTCCCTACGGGCAGCCGCCGTACGGACCGCCGCAGTACGGGCCGCCGCCGCGCCCGTGGCCCGGGGAGGAGCCGCGGCGTACCTACCCGACGGCCCGGCCGGAGGGCCCCTTCCCGCCCGCGCCCGAGCGTCCGCTCCCGCCGCCGCGCGGCCGCCGGGGTCGCCGGGACCGCGCTCCGCGGCGTCGCCGGGGGCTGGTCCGTCGCGTCGTCCGCGTGCTGGCCGTGGTCGGCGTCGTCCAGGCGCTGGTGGTGCTCTCGCTGCGCTGGGTGGACCCGCCCACGACGGCCTTCATGCTGGCCAACCCCGACGGCGCGATCCAGCAGTCGGTGCCGGTCGAGCACGTCTCCCGGAACTTCCTCGCCGCGGTCATCGCGCACGAGGACGCGCAGCTCCCCTACCGCTCGGGCGCCTTCGAGTGGGACGCGCTGTGGAGCCGGGCGACGGCCCACCTCTCCGGAGAGGACGACCCCTCGGGTTCCACGATCCCGCAGCAGATGGCCAAGAACCTGTTCCTCAACCAGGAGCTCAGCGCCTGGCGCAAGGGGGTCGAGGCCCTCCTGGCCGTCGAGCTGGCCGCGTTCGTCGACGACCGCCGGATGCTCGAGCTGTACGTCAACTACGCCCAGTTAGGGCCGACGATCTACGGCGTCTGCGCGGCCGGCTGGTACTACTTCGACTCCCCGCCGGCGGAGCTGTCCGCCGCGGAGGCCGTGCAGCTGGTCGGCCTGCTCCCCTCCCCCGGGCACGTGCAGCGGGCGCCCGGCGGCGGCATGGACTTCCAGGTGGACGACGGGCTGGGCTGGCTGTCCCGCTCGCACGTGGTGAACGCCCAGAACCGGGTGCCCGTGCACCTCGAGCGGCTCGGCTTCCAGCCGGTCGAGGACGTCGGCATCGAGGGGCTGGCCTCGGACCAGGAGCCCTCGGCCGACGACTGCTCGACACCTCCGCAGGAGGTCACCGACCTGATCGCCGCCGAGGGCACCGGCTGACCCGACCGCCGGTCAGCCGGCGAGGTGCGCGCCCAGCCGGTCGAGGAAGGGCAGCTGACCGCGGACGATCCTCACCCGCGCGGTGGCGAGGTCGAACCAGGCCGCGCGGTCGATCTCCGGGAACTCCTGCACCCGGCCCGACCGCGGCGGCCACTCCAGCTCGAAGGTGTTGCTGGTGACCGCCCCGGCGTCGAGGTCGCCCTCGCCGGCCCACACGGCGAGCAGCTTGCGGCCGCGCACCTCGCCGAGCGGGTGCAGCTCCACGGCCGGCACCGGGCAGCCCAGCTCCTCGGCGAACTCACGACGCGCGGCGGCCTCGGCGTCCTCGGCCGGGTCGTGCTCGCCCTTGGGGACCGACCAGGCGCCCTCGTCCTTCCGCGCCCAGAACGGCCCGCCCATGTGGCCGAGCAGCACCTCGACCGCCTCGCCGGTGCGGCGGTACAGGAGAACGCCGGAGCTGCGGACGGGAGGCACCCGGTCAGCCTGGCATCCCAATCCGGTGGCCGTTGTCGGTGCCGCCCCGTACGTTCCCGGCCTGGCACCGACGGAGAAGGGACCCCGTGACCGAGCGACCGCACGACGAGCGCGGGCTGGCCGCCCACTTCTGGCTCAGCTACCTGAGCGAGATGGGCACCGCCCTGCTCGCCCGCGCCCAGTGGGAGGGGTTGCGGTTCGCCCGCGACGCCGAGGTCGCCGGCACCGTCGACGACCCGGTGTCCCTGCTGCCGCCCGGCGCGGAGCTCCGGCTCGACCAGCTCCTGGACGGCGACCGGACGGTCGTCGCCGCGCACGCCGGAGCGCTCGTCCGCATCGAGGTACGCGACCGGGTGACCGACATCAGCGTCGTCGGCGACGACCTCGGGGCGGTCGAGGCGGTGGTCGGCGAGCTCGCGGCCGCGGCCCGGCGCGCCGCGCAGCTCCCCGAGGGTTCGGTGCGGATGCGTTTCTGGTCGCTGCGGGGCGAGGAGGGGTCGATGTCGACCCGGCGGGTGGAGTCCCCGTCCTGGGCCGAGGTGTCGGGCAATTACGCGGCGCGGACGGCGGCCGCGGTCGGCGAGCTGGTGGCCATGGGCTCCCCCGGCACCCGGGCCGGCCGGCTCGTCCTGTGGCACGGCGTTCCCGGGACGGGCAAGACGACGGCGGTCCGCGCGCTGGGCCGGGAGTGGGCGCCGTGGTGCCAGACGCACTACGTCATGGACCCGGAGAAGCTGTTCGCCGATCCGCAGTACCTGCTGGACGTGGCCGGCGCGAACGAGAACCGTGACGACCGGACCTGGCGCCTGGTGGTCGCCGAGGACTGCGACGAGTACCTGCGCTCGGACGCGAAGGCGCGCGGGGGCGCCTCGCTGGGCCGGCTGCTCAACCTGTGCGACGGCATCCTCGGGCACGGGCTGCGGGTGCTGGTGCTGCTCACCACCAACGAGGACGTCGGCCGGCTGCACCCGGCGATCACCCGCCCCGGCCGGTGCCTGAGCCAGGTCGGCTTCGAGCCGCTGTCGGCCGCCGAGGCGCGCCGCTGGCTGGGCGGTGTGGGCGCCGTCCCCGAGGGGCCGATGACGCTGGCAGAGCTGTTCGCCGTCCGCGAGAACCGCGCGGGCTCCGGGCGCGGCGAGGAGGGGCCCGGCGGCTACCTCTGAGCGGAAAGCACCTCGGCGCCCGCAAGGTCGTGGTGCCGGCCGCGGGGCAGGATCAGCGGCTTGCCGGGCACCGGGGTGAGCGTCCGCGCGGCGGGCCCGGCCGCGTGCACCCGGCCCCCGGCCAGGGCGACGAAGCCGAGGTCCATGAGCGGATCGAGGCGATCGACCCGCTCACGGACCTCGAGGAGCGTCGCTCGGTTCGCCGAGTGGCTCAGCGCTCGCGGATGCCCTCGTCCGGCCGAGGCCGGTGCACCGGGCGCGGCCCGGCGGCGGGCTCCAGCCGCTGGGTGATCTCGAGCTCACCCGTCTCCGGGGCGGCGTGCCGACCGATGCGGGGCATCTTGAACTCGGCCGTCTCGTCCAGCAGGTGCTTGCTCACGTCGCCGTCCTTCCGTGGAGGTTTCGCCCAGCGTACGGAGCAGAACGGGCCCGCCACGGCACCCGCGGGAAAAGCCCAGGTCGGCTGTTGCGTCCGGGACGACTGTGGCGAACGGGTGCCCGCCTCGGCCCGCGCACGGCCCCGCGGGAGATGCTGGGACCGGTTCCGCCGTCCCGAGGAGTGCACGTGCCGTCCATGCACCGCAGCCACCGCGTCATGGGCGCGCTCGCCGGCTCGGCGGTCGGTGACGCGCTCGGGGCGCGGTTCGCCGCCGGCGCGCCGGGGCAGTTCTCCGCCCGCTTCCCGGAGCCGGCGCGGGGCTCGCGGACGGAGATGTGCGGCGGCCCGGACGACCGGGAGCCGGGCGAGTTCACCGACCGCACGCAGCGGGCGCTGCTGGTCGGCCGGTCGCTGCTGGAGCGCGACGGCCCGGACGAGGCCGACCTGGTCGCGGCGGGCAGCAACGGCTCGCTGGCGCTGGCGGTACCGGCGGCGATCTGGGGCGCGCGGTCCGGGGCGGCGGCGTCCGCGGATGCCGCGCGGCGGATCTCGGCACTGACGTCCGGCGACCCGGCGACCGGTGAGGGCTGCGTGCTGTTCGCCGAGCTGCTGCGGGTGGCGCTGGACGGCGGCGACCCGCTGGCGTCGATCGCCGCCGCGCTCTCCCTGGTGGCCGACGAGCAGCGGTGGGCGGCCGTGCTCGCGCCGGGCTGGACGCCTGATCAGGCCGGCGGGCCGGGCGGCGCGGTGGAGCCGGTGCTCGGTGCGGCGGTGTGGGCGCTGCGGCGCGGGCGGTCCTTCGCCGAGGTGCTGCGGCTGGGGGTCGACCTGGGCGGGGACACCGGCACGGTGGCGTGCGTCGCCGGGGCGCTGGCCGGTGCGGTGTTCGGCATGGGCGGCATCCCGATGCGCTGGGCGTCGGCGGTGCACGGCCGGGCGCCCGGGACCGGCGACCGGGTGGGGCTGGCCGACCTGCAGGAGCTGGCGACGCTGCTCGACGGCAAGCCGTGGGTGCCCAACGACCCGGGCGTGATCCCGCGGATCGGCCCGGCGGAGGTGCTGCCGGGCATCTGGGCGGGGAACCTCGACGGCGCCCGGTTCAGCGAGCGGGACTTCGCCGTCATCTCGCTCTGCAAACTGGGCGAGCCGTTCGGCCACCCGGTGCACCGGGTCGCCCACATCGCCGACACCGAGCACAACCCCGGGCTCGACGCCGTGCTGGCCGACGTCCTCGACGACATGGCGGCGCTGCACGCCGAGGGGCACCGGCTGCTCGTGCACTGCCACGGCGGGGCGTCGCGGACCGGGCTGGTGCTGCGCGGCTGGCTGGTGCGGGAGAAGGGGATGTCGGTCGAAGAGGCGACGGCGCACGTCGCCGAGCGCTGGCCGCACCTGGGGCTGTGGAACGAGAGCTTCACCGCCGCGCTGCAGCGCCTCGCCGCTGCGCGGGTCAGCCCATCGGCAGGGTGATCGACGACGGCGCCGCGCTGCCATGGCAGATGCGGTGGGTCACCGGCACCCCGCGGGTGCCCCCGCCGGGCGGCTCTCCCGTGCCGAGGTTGCGCGCGTAGCGCGGGTGGGCGCCGCCGGAGACCTGCAGCCGGATGCGGTGCCCGGCGCGGAAGCGGTGCGCGACGTCGGGCAGCGTCGTCTCCACGACCCGCTCCCCCGCCACCGGCTCCTCGCCGGGCGCCGGGTCGAGCCGCACCAGCCGGTCGGTGACGTTGATCGACGCACCGTCCGGGCCGACGTCGCACAACCGCACGAAGACGTCGGCGTGCGGGTTGTCGGACTCGTGGAACAGCCGCACCCGGGCGCCACCGAGCAGCTCGACCGGCCGGCGCAGCGGCGCGGTGGTGAAGGTGCGGACGTCGTCGCGCGCCTCCAGTTCGCGGTTGTCCCGCTGGCCGGCGCTGGCGGCGAGCACCCGCCCGCCGACCGACGGGGTCGGGTCCATCGGGTCGTAGGTGAAGGTGGTCGGCTCGTCCGGCGTGGTCGGGACGTCGTCGTCCAGCCGGCCGTCCGGAGCGAGGTACCAGGCGCGGTCGGTGGTGGCCGGCGGCCAGTCGGGCATGGTGCGCCAGGTGCGGGCGCCGGTGACGTGCACCCGGACGCGGCCCGGCCGCTGCGGGACGGGCGCTGCGCCGTCGACGGGCAGGTGGGCGTTCAGCCAGGCCAGGCTCTCCGGCGTCGTGACGGCGGCGTCGATGGTGAGGTGCGCCCATGGGCCCAGGGTGAGGCCGACGTCGACGCCGCGGTCGCGCAGGACGGCGTACTGGTACAGCGTCTGCTCGACGAACCAGTCCTGCCAGCCGCCGATCAGCAGCGTCGGCACGGTGCTCGAGTGGACCGCCGGGGTGGCGCGGTAGCGGTCCCAGTAGGAATCGGCCAGGTCGGGGTGCGCCAGCCACTCGTCGAACCACGGGGCCGGGGCGCCGCCGAAGCGCTCGGCCAGGCCCTGCAGCGGCAGCTCGCCGAGGTGCGGGGCCAGCCGCCGCTCCGCGGTCATCAGCCGGTAGAGCCCGCGGAGGAAGCTGACCCGCTCCTGGTGGGCGACGAGCTCGGTCCAGATGGCGAGGTTGGTGAGCTGGAAGGCACCGTCGACCATGCCGGCCTGGGCGAGGTCGTGCGGGCCGATGTGCAGCACCATCGCCTTGAGCTCGGGCGGCGGGTCGAGGGCCAGGGCCCATTGCGTGTAGCCGAGGTAGCTGGGGCCGAGGGTGGCGAGCCGGCCGTCGAACCAGGGCTGCTCGCGGAGCCAGGCGACGGTGTCCTGCCCGTCGTGCTCCTCGTGCACGACGGGGCTGAACTCGCCGCCGGAGCCGAAGGTGCCGCGCACGCTCTGCACCACCACCGCGTAGCCGCGCTCGGCGTACGGCACCGTCATCGCGAAGGCGAACCCGAGGCCGCGGCCGTAGGGCGAGCGGAGCAGCACGGTCGGGTGCGGACCGGCCGACGCCGGCAGGTAGACGTCGGCGCGCAGGGTGGTGCCGTCGCGCATCGGGACGTCGACGCCGCGCAGCACCCGCACCTCGTGGGTGGCCGGGGGCAGCTGCCACCGCCGGCTCAGCGCCGCGGCGGCCATTCGGGCCGACCGCGGGAGCGGCGTGGGGAGCGTGCGGTCGGTCCAGGGCACGAGAGTCTCCAGTTCGGGTGGGCGGCGATCCGGGACCCTAGCCGCGGGCTCAGCCCGCGAAGGGCGCGGCCCGAGGGCAAGCCGTTGCTCACGGTCGAGCCGGCACCGGAGCCGTCGTCTCACTCTTCGTCGCGCGGGTGGCGGCGCAAGACGCCAAAGGAGCGGATGAGGGCGCGCGGTCGCCTAGCGAAGCACTCCACGAGTCGACGGGGCCGTGATTCAGCTTGACCGATAGCGTCGTTGTGACGACATTGTCCGTATGCCCCTGATGACAACTGAGCAGGCCGCCGACCGGATGGGCGTGTCCGTCCGGCACGTGCAGCGCCTGGTTGCCGGGGGTGACCTGCTCGCGATCGGCACCGACCGCGTCGACGCGGACTCCGTGGCCCAGTGGATGGCGCAGCGTCAGGGCAGCCGGGTGCGCGCCTGGGAGGAGCCGACGGCCTGGGCTGCCGTGGCACTTCTGGAGGGCAGTCCGGCGCCGTGGATCGGGCAGGCACAGCGGTCGCGTCTCCGGTCCGCGTTGGCCGCAGCGGCCGTCACCGAGCTCGCCGCCCGAACCCGCAACCGGGCGACGGTGCACCGCTACCGGGCCCACCCGCAGGCGCTGAAGCGCGTGGCCCGTGAGGTCGTCGCCTCGGGCGCTGCCGGGGGCATCGGCGGGCTCAGTGCGGCTCCCGACCGGTGCGACGGGTACGTCGAGGAGTCCGCCGCGGAGCGCCTCGTCCAGCGCTTCCGACTGGACGCCGACCCGTCGGGCAGCGTCACGCTGCGGGCGACCCGCATGCCGATCGACGTCGTCGAGGAGCTGGCACACGGACCGCGACAGGTGCTGGCCGCGCTGGACCTGGCCGGTTCCACCGATCCCCGGGAGCGCTCGACCGGCCACCGCATCCTCGACCGCGCCCTCGGACAGCTGCGTGACTGAGGTACTCCGGCCACCGCCGCCGGCCGGCGGATGGGCGCCACCGTGGCCTGATGTGGCCGAGCTGGCCGCAGTGGTGCCGGCCGAAGTGTGGACGCTCATCGGCGGGCTGATGGTGCAGCTGCACGGCGCGGTCGCGGGCCTGCCGGTCGTGCGGCCGACCAACGACGTCGACGTCCTGCTGCACGTGGAGACCGGGCAGGGCCGCCCCGCCCAGGTGGCCCACTCCCTCGAGGAGCTCGGATACCGGCTGGCCCCGAGCATCGACCCCCGCGTGGGAACCGCGCACCGCTTCGTGCGGGACGGCGCCATCATCGACCTGGTCACGTCGGGGAGTTCTCGCTCCATCGTCGACGTGGTCGCCGCCGACCACGCCCCGCCCCGATCACTGGAACGGTTCCGCGGCTACGACCTGGTACGGGTGGCCGGAGGCACGCAGGCTCTCCGGCGCACCGTGCTCGCCGAGCTGCGGATCACCGGCGTGACCGCGACGACCATCAGCGTGCCCGACGCCTTCGGCGCGCTGATCCTCAAGGCGGCAGCGCACCTCACGGACACGCGCGACCGCGACCGGCACCTGGCCGACGCCGCCGTCCTGCTCGCGTGCGTCGACCCGTTCCAGGAGCGCAGCGCCTCGGGTAGCGACCGGAAGCGGCTGCTCCACCTGCAGCGGCACCTGGCGGATCCGACGGCGGCGCCATGGCTGCTCCTCCCCGAGGACGCTCGCCGCAACGGACAGGTGGCGCTGGACCTGCTGTGCTCTTGAGCCCAACGGAATCGTCGCCATCGCCTCGTGGCGCCGTCGGTGCGTGCCAGGGCCTTCCGCCCCTGCCCGGGCGGGACCTGTCGGCCTGCCGTCCGCCATGGTGAGGCCCTAGCGTCCGGAGGGACGTCGTCCCGGCCACGGAGGAGCAGCATGCGCGCGGTGCAGTACCGGACCATCGGCAGCGAGCCCGAGGTCGTCGACGTCCCCACTCCGGAGCCGGGTCCCGGCCAGGTGCGGCTGCGGGTCACCGCCGCGGGGCTGTGCCACTCCGATGCGTTCGTCATGAGCCTGCCGGCCGAGCAGTACATCTACGGGCTGCCGCTCACCCTCGGGCACGAGGGCGCGGGCGTCGTCGACGCGCTGGGCGAGGGCGCCACCGGCGTCGAGATCGGCGAGCCGGTCGCCGTCTACGGGCCGTGGGGCTGCGGGCTCTGCCACGCCTGCGCGCGCGGTGCGGAGAACTACTGTCCCCGGGCCGCGGAGCTGGGCATCCAGCCGCCGGGACTGGGCTCCCCCGGCGCGCTGGCCGAGTACATGATCGTCGACGACGTCCGGCACCTGGTGCCGCTCGGCGAACTCGACCCGGTGGCCACCGTGTCGCTGACCGACGCGGGGCTGACTCCGTACCACGCGATCGTCTCGTCGCTGGGTGCGCTGCCCGCCGGGAGCACGGCCGTGGTGATCGGCGCCGGCGGGCTCGGCCACGTGGGCATCCAGATCCTGCGCGCGATCACCGGCGCCACCGTGATCGCGCTGGACATCAGCGAGCAGAAGCTGAAGCTCGCGCGCGAAGTGGGAGCCCACCGCGCGCTGCCGTCGGACGAGTCGGCGGTCGCGGAGATCCGGAAGCTGACCCGCGGGGTGGGCGCCCAGGTCGTGTTCGACATGGTCGGGGCGCCGCCGACCCTGGAGATCGCCCGGAGATCGGTCGCGCTGGACGGCGTCATCCAGATCGTCGGGATCGGCGGCGGGCTGCTGCCGACCGGCTTCTTCTCGACGCCGATGGGTGCCTCGGTGCGCGCCCCGTACTGGGGCACGCGACCGGAGCTCATGGAGGTGCTCGACCTCGCGCGCGCCGGGGCGGTCCACGTCGAGGTGGAGCGGTTCACGCTCGACCAGGCGCCGGAGGCCTACCGGAGGCTGCACGAGGGCACGATCCGCGGCCGCGCCGTCGTCGTCCCCGGGAACTGACCGCCGGCCGGCCCTCACGGCGGCGTCGTCCCGGGCTGCGCGCCACCGACCGCCCCGGCAACGGGTGTGCGCGGCTCCTCCCCGGCCAGCACCGCGCGGACGTTGTCGACGGCGAGCCTGCCCATGGCGTCGCGGGTCGCCAGCCCGGCGCTGGCGATGTGCGGCAGGAGCACCACGTTCTCCAGCGAGCGCAGCCCCGGGTGGACCTGCGGTTCGTTCTCGTAGACGTCGAGACCTGCCGCGGCGATGACGCCGTTCTCCAGCGCGTGGACGAGTGCGGCCTCGTCCACGACGGGCCCGCGGGCGGTGTTGACGAGGATGGCGGTCGGCTTCATGGTCGCCAGCTTCTCCGCGTCGATGAGGTGGTGGGTGGCCGGCGTGAGCGGGCAGTGCAGCGACACGACGTCGCTCTCGGAGAGCACGCGCCGCAGGTCGGCGGGCTCGACGCCGTACGCCGCCGCCTCGTCGCTCGACGCGCGGCTGCCCGTGGCGAGGATCCGCATGCCGAAGGCCGCGGCGCGTCGGGCCACGGCCATGCCGATCCGGCCGAGGCCGACGATGCCCAGGGTGGCTCCACCACTGACGTCGAGCCCGACGAAGGACTGCGGACCCCAGATCCAGTCGGCGCCCGTGCGCATGAACCGGTCGGCCTCGACGATCCGCCGCGACGTGGCGAGGACGAGCGCGAACGCGCAGTCCGCGCTCGCCTCGTCGAGGACCCCCGGGGTGTTGGTGACCACCACGCCCTGGGCGTGGGCCGCGGCGACCTCGATGTTGTCGTAGCCGACGGCGACGTTCGCGACGATCCGCAGGCCGGGTCCGGCGGCGTCGAGGACCTCGCCGTCCACCCGGTCGGTCAGCAGGGTGATGAGCGCGGAGGCACCCCGCACCGCGGACAGCAGCTGCTCGCGCGAGGGAGGCCGGTCGGGGTCGTCGTGCACCACCAGCGGCACACCGAGATCGCCGGCCGCCGCCATGGCGGCAGGCGTCAACCGGCGGCTGAGATAGACGTGGCCCATCAGCGGCCACCGCGGAAGGGCTGGACCCGGTAGGTCCCCGCGGGGGCCTCCGCGTCGGGTGCGTCGGTCGCGTCGTCGGCAGCTGTGGGAGGCACGCGGTCGGTCTACTACATCGCGGCGGCCGACGGGCGCCTGCGGACTCGTCCGCGCGGAGACGCTGCGGGGTCGCCCGGCAACCGGTCGCGCCGTCGTACTCCCCCGGATCGCTGGCTGTCCGCTCAGCCAGTGGCGACCGCGCCGGAGTTGGGGACCAGCTCGACCCAGGTGGTCCCGGGCGTCAGGGTCACCGGGTCGCCGTCGGCGTCGGTCAGCTGCACCCGGTCCCCGACGGCCGGCTTGGACCAGGTCGCCTCGACCGTGTGCCCGCCGGAGGCGACGAGAGCGGGCCCGGTGCCGGTCAGGACCGTCTCGGGCACGGGGTTGCCGGCGGGATCGCGGGCTTCGGTCTGGACGACGTCGACGCGCAGGACGACGACGTTGGCGGCACCGATCCACGCGCCGCCCGCCTCGACCGCCGGGGTGCTCCCCTCGGCCCGGAGCCAGCGGCCGTCAGCAGCGCTCCAGGTCCAGCGGGGGTTGCTGATCCCCGACAGCTCGAGGTCGAGCGTGGCCGTCGGCTGCCCCGCGGCGACGGCGGTGGGCTGCTCCCCCGTCTCCGCGTGCTCGAACTGTGCTCCGGGCGAGGTGCGGTGGTCGGCGTCGGCCTGGTCGAGGAGGGTCTGCGGCACCGCGTGGACGTTGTGCGGCGCCGAGCGGGCCGTCGTCCGGAAGAAGCCGTCGGCCCCGGAGTCCTGGCGGAGCACCTGCAGCCCGGCATCCTCGGCGGCGGCGATGTAGGGCGGCACGCCGCCGGAGAAGGCGAGCAGCCCGCCGAGCGGGGCAGCGATCGCGGCGTCCATCGGCCGGATCGACCGCACCGGGCCGATCTCGGGCGGCAGGGTGGAGTGGTAGACGGCGACGAACCGGGTGATGCCGCCCTCGACGACCTGCTCCCACACCATGTCGGCGGCGTTCAGCCCGGTCTGCGGGCGGGCGGCGGTGGAGTTCTCGATCTTCACGGCGAACGCCGGGCGATCGGGGACCGTGTCGGCCGGGACACCGGTCAGCGGCCAGGTGGGCTCGGACGGCGACGTGCCGGCGAGCACCGAGTCGAGGAACGGCAGAGCTGTCACGTGCGGCTTGACCGACGGCCACACGACGACGCCGGCGACCACCAGCACCGCGAGCAGAAGCAACCGGCCGGCGCGCCCGGATCGCGAGCAGAAGCAACCGGCCGGCGCGCCCGGATCGCGGACGCTTCTTCACCGTCTTCCGCCTGGCCGGCGCCGGTCGCTTACCGGTGCCCTTCGTGGGCCGGGAGCGGGTCACCGACCCGCGGCCGGTCGTCGACCGGGTGCGGGGCCGCGGTGCGGTGGTCCTTGGCACGTGAGCTTCCTGACTCGGCGACGTCTTGCCTCTTCTGTATCGGCACGGTCGGTGGGACCAACGACCCCACGGGAGCGCCCGAGCTACTGCGCCCGGTCGGCGGAGGCGGAGACGCACCGCTCGCACGAGCCCTCCGTGGCGACGAACGACTCGGGTGCGGTGGCCCGGCGGCAGGTGCGGCACCAACGGAAGGACCGGCGCCGCCGGGAGGCGATGTCCTCGGCGACCTGGCTGACGTACCAGGGGTCGTGCAGCAGCTCGTCGCGGGTGAACCGCCCGCCGTCGGTCGTGAGGGGACCGGGACGGCGGTCACCCGTTGAGGTCAGCGGGCGGTCGAGCACGAACCACGGGCCCTGGACGCCGATCGCGAGCTGCGGCGGCTCGCCGCTGACGAACTACCGCACACCGTCCTGGCCGTCGGCCGCGCTCTCGCGCCGCCACCCGGCGCCGAGTGCCCGGACGAGATCGGCGTGCCCGACATCCAGCAGGCCGGCCAGCTCGGCCTCGTCGGCAGTGGGATCGGACTCGCTCCCCCACTCCAGGTCGCAGCTACGGCAGACGAACGCCGGCTGCTCGTCCATCACCAGGCAGCCGCCGAGCGCGACTCGGCCGTTCTCCGCCTCCTCGAAGAGGTCGGACCCCGGCAGCCCGTAGACCACCGGGACCGAGTTTTCTCGCCCACAGCCCGCACACCCGCCCCGCCTGGACACCGACCGATCCGCCCATGCCGCTCCCTCGTCTACGCCGTCCCCTGGACGGCAGGGCGGACCATGACAGGCGGCACCGACAGCAACCGGCCGTCCGCACAGCCGACCGCCGCAGCCCCACCCAATCGGGCGACGGCACGTCCGCCCGACTACCGGGTGACCGCCTCGGCCAGACTGCCGGGCATGGAGTTCGAGGCCTTCTACCTGCCGCTGGGCGACAACCGGTTCGAGCCCACCCGGGCGACCGAGAGCCCGTGGGACCACAGCGCCCAGCACGGCGGCCCGCCGTCCGCGCTGCTGGCCCACCTCGCCGCCGACGCCGCCCGGACGAGTGGGGCGGCTTCCCGACCGGCGCGGATCAGCGTCGACTTCTTCGGAGCCATCCCCCGCCGCGAGCTCGCCGTGGAGGTGTCGCCCGTCCGCCCGGGACGGCGGATCGACCTGACCGAGGCGGTGATGACCGTGGAGGGCCGCACCGTCGCCGTCGCCCGGGTGTGGTCGATCGCCGTCGGGCCCACGCCGCCGGTGGTCACCGAGCTCAGCCCGCCGCCGGCCGTGCCGGACTCCTCGCCCGAGGTGCTGTTCGGCCTGCCCGACTGGGGCTTCGGGCAGGCCATCGACTGGCGCTACACCGCCGGGTCGCCGGAGGAACCCGGGCCGGCCGACGTCTGGACCCGGGTGCGCGTCCCCCTGGTCGCCGGCCTGCCGCTCACCGGTCTCGACCGCGCGCTCATCGCCGCCGACGCCGCCAACGGCATCTCCGTGGAGCTGCCCATCGACAGCTGGTGGTCCATCCCGCCGGGCATGACCACGCACCTGACCCGCGAGCCGGACGGCGAGTGGGTGCACCTGGCCTGCCGCACGCAGATCGCCGCCAACGGCATCGGGCTGTGCCACGGCGAGCTGTCGGACGAGCGCGGCTCGATCGGCGAGGTCGCCCAGCCGCTGCTCGTCCAGGCCCGCTGACGGAGGCACGAGCCTCATCCGGCGTCGCACGAACACGCGGCACCGCCGTCGGCCAGCATGCCTGATTGACCCAGCGCATGCACCGCTCCCACCGCGTGGCCGGCGCGCTCGTCGGCTCCGCCGTCGGCGCGCCGTTCGAGTTCGGCCCGCCCGGGCACTTCTCCGCCCGCTTCCCGGTGCCGGCGCGCGGCTCGAAGACGGAGATGTGCGGGGGTGGCTCGCTGGGCTGGGAGCCAGGTGAGTTCACCGACGACACCCAGATGGCGCTGCTCGTGGCGACGTCGCTCGTGGAGCGGGGCGGGGTCGACGAGACCGACCTTTTCGACCGGTTCCGCGCATGGGCGGAGGCCGGGCCGCCCGACATCGGCAACCAGACGCGCGCCGTCCTCGGTTCCGGCCGGCCGTGGGACGTCGCCGCAACCCAGCACTTCGCCCGCTCCGGGCACGCGGCCGGCAACGGCTCGCTGATGCGGACGACGTCGGCGGCCATCCGGTTCTCCCGGGACGGCCGCGAGACGACCATGGACGCCGCCCGGCGGATCTCGGCGCTGACCCACGGCGACCCGTCGGCCGGCGAGGGCTGCGCGATCTATCACGAGCTGATGCGTGTCGCTCTCGACGGCGAGGATCCGCTCGCGGCGATCCCGACGGCGCTGGAGGCGGTGCTGCCCGAGCACCGGGAGCGGTGGGCGGTGGGCGGTGGTGCTGGCGCCGGACTGGACGCCTGACCGGGCCACCGAGTCGAACGGCGCGGTGTGGCCGACGCTGGGGCAGGCGGTGTGGGCGCTGCGCAACGGTCGGGACTTCGCCGAGGTGCTGCGGCTGGTGATCGACTTGGGTGGCGACACCGACACGGTGGGCTGCGTCGCCGGCGGGTTGGCCGGCGCGGTGTTCGGCATGGGCGGCATCCCGAGCCGGTGGGCGTCGGTGGTGCACGGCCGGGTGCCTGGCTTCTCCGAGAAGCTGTGGCGGCTGGCCGACCTGCAGCAGCTGGCCGCGGCGCTGGACGGCGCGGCGCAGCAGAGCTACGACCCGGGCGTGATCCCGCGGATCGGGCCGGCGGAGGTGCTTCCGGGCATCTGGGCGGCCAACCTGGACGGGGCGCGGTACAGCAAGAAGGACTTCGCCGTCATCTCGCTGTGCCGGCTGGGCGAGCCGTTCGAGCACGAGCTGCAACGGATGGCCTACGTCGCCGACAACGAGCACAACAGCGACCTGGACGTCGTGCTGGCCGACGTCCTGGACGACATGGCGGCGCTCCAGGCCGAGGGCCACCGGCTGCTGGTCCACTGCCACGGCGGTGCGTCACGCACCGGCCTGGTGCTGCGCGCCTGGCTGATGCGGACCGAAGGCATGACCGCCGACGAGGCGACGGCGCACGTCGCCGAGCGCTGGCCGCACCTCGGCCTCTGGAACGCCAGCTTCACCGCCGCGCTGGAACGGCTCGCCGCCCGGGTGCGGTGACATCGCACCCCAGTTCCACCACTGATGTGCTTCCCGAAGGCCAGAGGCGCACGTTGCACTGCCGGCTAGTTGGCGTTGAGGCCGAAGCGCCGTGTGAGCAGCTTGAACTTCCAGTACGACTCGATCTGCTCGATGGTGTCGTCGGGGGTGTTGCCGTCGACGACTTCCAGCACCGACACCTGGTAGTGGCGGCGGCCGTGGCGGGCTACGGCCTTGAGGCGGACGTCGCCGCCGTCACCGCCGTTGGCGTACTCCAGCCAGCGGCCGAGCAGGCTGTCGGCACCCTTCGCCGAGCCGACGTACTGCTGTCCGGACTCCACGTCGACCAGCAGGTACACCCCCTTCACGGCGCGCAGCACCTGCTGCCAGCCGTGAGGGAGGGTGGGTATGTCGTCGACCGGCCGGACGAACTCGCGGAACCCAGGAAAACGGGGTTCGTACTGCTCGGTGATCTCGAGGACCGGCTTGGGCTGGTTGGCGGCTCGCTGCACCCAGGTCCGAGTGCCGGCGCCCCAGTCGATGACGACCTTGTCGGTGTAGTCGCCGAGGCGCTCGAGCAGCCGCAGGTCGTAGCCGTGGTAGCCGGACACGTCGCCGCCGGTCAGGACGTCGACGATGCCGGCCGGGCAGGTGGTGATGCCGGCAACCTCGTAGAGGCCGACGAATACGGTCTTGCGGGCCTCGGTCACGATGAAGCTGGCAACCAGGTCGCCCACATCGAACAGGTTGCGCTGCTGGACGCTCTGGTACCGCTCGAACGCGGGTCTGTCGTTTCGCCAGGCCTCGTAGAGTTGGCCGGGCTTCAGCCGGTTGTCCTGGTGCCGGATCAGGCGGACCTGCGCCGGGTCGACATCCTCGAGGGACAGCAGGTCGTTGAACGTCAGCATCGGCGTCCCCCGACTGAGCCGCGCTGGGTCAGCGGCTCTCGTCGTCCCGGGGAGGAACTGCCGGCACGGCCGGACGACGGGAGAAGCCGGGGTCGAAGCGCTGGGTCATCTCGAGCTCGCCGGTGTCGGCGGCTGCGTGCCGCCCGGCGACGGGCATCTTGAACTCGGCGGTCTCATCGGTGAAGTGCTTGCCCACGGCCCCACGCTACGAAGCGGAACGGGTCCGGCGCGGTAGGCGCGAGAGGCGTCCCGTACGGGTGAGACCAGAGGGGTGCCTGTGATCGATTTGTCGACTTCTCACCATGCCGCCGGGCCCCCCGAACGGATGCTGCACGACCGCGAGATCGAAAGCCACACCGTCGCCGTCCCCCGGCAGCTGATCGCCCGGTGCCTCCGGTAGCGGGTCAGTTCGGCACGAACCGAGCCCCACGCTCCCCAGCGCACCCCCGTGTCGCACGCGACCGCGGCGGTTCCTTAACAGCACCGCCGCCGCGTTTAGCCTCCGACGGTGCCTGTACCTCTTCTTGCGGTCGCTGCCCTGGTCGCCTTCGGCGTCCTCGGCGCGACCGCAGCAGCCGTCGCCCTATGGCCCGCAGCCAGCAAGAAGTCGTTCCTGATCATGGGGCCACGCCTCAGCGGCAAGACCACGCTCTCGGAATTCCTGGCTCACGGAGTTGTCCCCAAGGAGTACGTCGCCACCGGCGGAACCCGGAGTGTCGAACCGACGTCGGACATCGGTCTCGGTCAGCTGAAGCTCAAGATCGAGAAACTCTGGGATCCGGGCGGCGAACCGGAGGCCATTCGCGCATGGCACGACAAGGCCAAGGTCGCGGACGTCTTGGTGTACCTGGTCAGTTACGCCGACGCTGCGGATGAGGAGTATGTGGCTCGCGTCCGTCGAGATACCCGCCAATTGCGCGACTGGCGGCGCCAGGACGAGCTGAAGGAAGGGTGTCGCACGGTTCTCGTGGCGACGCACATGGATAAGCACGAGCTGTTCCGTGGAGAGATGGGCCCGGAACGAGCAGCTGACCCCGAACACGTTGCGCGCACGGCTCCGGCGATCCAGGCCGCCACGGAGGAGATGGGCCCTACCTGCACACTGATCGCCGGCTCGTTGGCCGACGAAGCCGGGTGCGCTGACATCGCCTTTCGCCTCCTGAACGCACTGGAAGCTGAGCCCTCATGACAAGCCTTGAGGGAGCCTGGGTCCAGGCGGCCGACGAAGGCGCCGCTCTTTTCCTTCTCAACGGCAGCACCCTCGCCGTCGATGAGGACGCCGAGCGCCAGGAACTGGTCCGGAGGGTTTCATCCGTCACGGCGGACGGGCGCCGATTCACCTGGTCCGATGGCACGTCCGTGTGCGTGCTCAATGCCCCTGACGGGACCTATGACGTCGTCCTGGAAGCGCCCCGAGCGGATTACGAGGACTCGAGCGGCCGGCGAGTACTGGCCACTCTGCTGCTCGGCTCGGTATCGGCTGCGGAGGCCGAAGACCGGCTCACAGCCCTACGCCAAGAGATCGCCGAGCACGGCGTCACCCTCGTCGCACCACCCACGGACATCGGCGTGCACCTGCGAGGCCTTGTCGCCGCAGGACGGCGGGGGTGCCTTCCGCTTCACGAATCCCGACGCCTCAGCAGGAGGGTCTAGCAATGTTCACGCCACGAGACAGCGCGCGACGGCTGGTCATCGTCCTGACCCAGGCGGGGCTGGACCGCTGCAGCTACGACGACGACGGCGCCGACCTCCTGCGCACCCCTGGCGTGTGGCTGGTACCGGACTCCGCCGCGCAGGAACAGCCGGACGACCCGCTGATCGCAAAGCTGGACAGGGCAGGGCTGATGGTTCCCGGCAACGTCCTGGTCCAGATGCCCTACGACGTAGACGACTACGAGACCGCCGACGAGGCCCACCAACGCGCGGCGGAGCGGAAGCATCTGATCTTCACGGAACTCTGTCAGCTGCTGGGCGCGACACGCGTCCACCTGAAAGTGCTCGAAACGCAGAGCGACAAGGGCGAGGCCCGTGTCGATCTCACCGGAAGCCGTCCTGCGGTGACGGGCAAGGGCCACATCGAGAAGAAGACGGTGGAAGCGCTTGCCGCGACGATGACCTTGGACGACCGGTACGTCGGTGGCGCGGCGGACATCAAGAAGGCCGAAGCGCTCCTCGAGACGACCCGACTCACCTCGGATCCCCTCATGGGGCAACTTGTGCGTGCGCGGTCAACCTGCAACAAGCTCCGGTCCCGGAAGTACACGGTCGACTTGTCCCGCGAGTCTTCTCGTCACGTGAAGGCTGCCGCGCAACTCAAGGTGCCAGGATTCTTGTCCGTTGATACGAGCGCCCTTCAGCTCACGACGAGCACGCTGAAGTACCACGCGACCTACGAGGTGTCGTTCGAGTAGGCGCCGGACCCGTCCTTCCACGCGTCAGTGAGAACGCGCGAAGGGACGTGGTTCGGAGGCCTGCTGCCACCGACTCCCTCTTCGGCGGTCAAGCGATGTGCGTGCTGCCGGTCGCGAGCCGTCGAGCGACGGCCTCGCCGCCGACTCGTCGGATCAAGTCCATGTCGCCGCAGACCACCAGGAGGTCGCGGGCACGCGACAGACCCTCGTACAACATCTCCCGGGCACGGGCCTCGTCCCGGAAGCCGTTGACCGCCAGGACGACGGCGGGGCGCTCGAGCCCCTTGAATCCGAGCACGTGTCCGTAGAACAGGTCGTCGTTCTGCCAGTAGGTCGCCCAGTAGGCGTCCTGCCCCTCCGCCTGCCGCTCCGCCTGTACCGGGTGGCGGCGGTGCGTGTGCAGCAGCGCAACAGCCTCGGGCGGCCAGCCCTCTTCGAGCAGCGCGTCGGCCGCGTCGTCGGCGGCGCTGACCGCCTCGTCGGGCGAGCACTGGACGAAGCGCACCGGCACGCCCGACGAGCCCCGGATCCGCATCTGCTCCGGCGCGAGGCTGGAGAAGGTGCCGGCGATCTGCTTGGTGTTGCGCAGGTTCTCGTTGAGAGGGATAGGCATGAGGTCGACGGTCGGCCGCCCCTGGCGCGCGAAGATGCGCTGGCCCTCGTCCGAGAAGACGTAGATGCATCCACGCTCGGGATCGCGTAGAGCCGCGACGACGGCGTCCCACCAGCTCTGCGCGAAGTCCTGCCCATCGTCGATGACGATGGCGTCGAACCGCTGCGCCTCTGGGAGCTCGCCGGCCAGCTTCACCATCTCGGCCGGCAGGAACTCCTCCCAGTAGCGGCTGTCGTCGTCGGAGCCGGCGGGCACTCCCCAGTCGATGCCGAGGTTGTGAAAGGTGCCGACGTACGCGGGCCGATGCCGCTTGGGGGGCTTCTCGACGCGGCGCTTCAGGAACTCGGCGAGGCCGCGCGAGTAGCGCATGAGCGCGACACGCTGGCCCTCTGCGGCGAGCCGGCGAGCCTTCTCCACGGCCAGCCACGTCTTGCCCGAGCCGGCTCCCCCACGGATCTCCACCCGGTGGTACGCGGTGAGCAGGTCGAGCACCTTGGCCTGGCCCTTGGTGAGCAGGTCGCAGGCGGCCTCCCGTTCGGCCAGTTCGGCGAGCAGGTGCTGCTGCGGGATCGCCGTCCCGGCGAGGCAGTCGACCAGTTGATCGACGTCCTCGGCGGTCGGCGGGTCCGGCTCGTCACGGACCCTCTCCAGGGCCGCCCGGATGCGTGCGGCGGCGTGCGAGACGTCGGTCTTGTCGAGCGCCATCCAGCGGGCCAGGCCGGGTGCCATGAAGTCGCCGGGCAGCGTGGTCGCGGGCACCGCCACGAGGTGGGCGGTGCGCGGTCGTCCGCCGGTCCAGCGGGGGTGCTCGGCCAGGTACTCGCAGAGCAGGTACTTGCAGGCGACCGCCTGGTCCACGGGGTGGATGACGCGGTCGACTCCGTCCTGCCGCTGCCGCCACTCCCCCCGCTCCAGCGACACACTGCCGCCCTTGACCTCGACGACGGCGACGCCCATGCCGGACCACGCGACGATCAGGTCCGCTTCCCGGTCCTCCCGACCGTCGCTGAAGCGGAGATTGCAGAACAGGACGGCATCATCCGGCAGCTGCTCGCGCACCTTCTCGACGAAAGTGCCTCGGAGGCGGATCCGAACCGCGGGTCGTCCGGGAAGAGCCCAGCCCTCACTCTGGCTCACCAGCGACAGGCGTCTCCCTGGGCGGTGGGAGCATGTCGCAGAGGGCGTGCGTGGCGGCAGCGATGAGCCCTTCGACGGGGGGAGGCTGGCTAGCAGCAATCTCCGCGAAGAGCATTCGGTCCAGCACGGCACCCGAGGAGACGCTTCCGATCCCCGCGCATCGGTCGCCGCGCCTTAAATACTCAGACCGCGGACCTGCCACCCAGTCAGACCTTGGGTGGACGGCGGCGAACAAGGTCACCAGTCGAATGGCGGGGAAAGCATTTCCTCACCACCTAGCTCGATGACGCAATACTCCTCAGCCTTATCGACGGTCACTCTGATCACGTCCCCCACCCCGGCCTCATGCTTCCGCAACCACGAGTTGTACCCATAGTTGAACCCATTGGCGAACCTCAACTGACCCACGGGCTCCCCGTCCAGACCGTCAATCAGGTCCAGCTGACACCCGTCCAGCTCAGGCTTCTCCCAATCGTGGGACATCACCCCTGAGAACAGGAAGCTGGGCGTGATGCGGCGAGCGAACCAAGGGCGGCCCGTGACCGTACGGCCAGCGATACGCGATCCGTCAACAAGGGCAGACCGCACCTTTGCCTCTGCCTGGATCCGGGCGATCTGTTCACTCGACAAGTTCACGCCTCGAAGACCCCAGACATTTGGTGCAAAGCGCTTGACGAATTCGGCATAGGTAATCAGGATGCCTGCCGTCGACGCTTGCATGCCAGACTCCACACAGGCGGCGATCAGACTGTTCCTGTCCAAGGCCGGCGGCACTTCCGCCCGCAAGACGCCCACCATGGTCATCTTCTCTGGCCCAAGCGCCTCCAACGGCAATGGTGTCGCCGCAACAATCTGTCCATCCTTGACACGGAAAGCGGGGTGACTGCGGTAGAACTCGAGAAGGATCGCAACATCGGGCGGAACCAAGTCCCTGAACTTATCCCCTCCCGTAGATGCCCGCCACGAGAAGGACCGAGTCACCCCCTCATGCATGTCCTCGAGCGTCTGCGGCTCCCAAGCCGCGAGGATGCGAAGACTGACATTGACTAGCCGATTGCGACCATTAGGGTGATCCGCCCAGAAGTGACCGGACTCGAGCCAGTGGACCGAGGGGTCTCGATCGAGGACGGACTTGACCAGCCCCGCATCCACCGGACTACCGGCCGACTCACGCAGCCGCGTCACGACGTGGGCATCCGTGGCGGCGCCGAGGAACCCTGACACCGCTCGGGCGGCGGCGCGAATGCGCTTCACCAACTGGAGCTCCGAAGAGGTGCCGATCCATTCGCCGTCCTGTTCCAGCTGAAGATCGCGACCGAACAGGTTCGAGACGGCGACGAGCGAGTGCGCCGACCACGAGTCCCTATGAGACAGACCCGCCGCTGCGAACGCCGCGGCCGCATCGCTCTCCGTGACTGGAGTGATCACCTCAAGTAGATCAAGCGCCTGCTCGAGAGAAGGAGCCCAAGCCGCCCCGCGCGGTAGGCGCCCCTCCAACCGCTTCTGGACCTGCCGGACACGTTCCCGGGTCACTCCGATAAGTGAGGCAGCTTCATCCAGCGTCCCCGGAGGTCGGCCGTCAAGGCCGAACCGTCGTTGGAACACAGGCATCCAACGGTCCGCCTGCTCCCCTAAGGCCGTGCTGAGGATGTCGTCGGCCAACTCTTCAATGGACAATGCAGCACGTTGCTGCACTCTGAGGGCCACTGCCTCCACGACTTGGTTGACCCATGGCCAGCGGTCGATCTGAACCTCAACGTGGCGCAGGACGTCCTCAAGAGTTTCAGCGTCCTCGCGAAACAGATCGCCGAAGCGACAGTCGTCCCGACGAATGTATGGAGCGTAAGCAGGGGTTACGGGACGCCTGGGTGCAGGCACCTCAACCCCGACCGCAAGAGCTAGAGGGTCAGCGGTCGCTCGTTGGAGCGGATGGACTACCTGACCGACACCAAGCTCTTGGTCCAAGGCTGTCGTCAGATCAAAGAACGAGATCGCCCCGAAGTGCCGAAGAACGAACAGTTCACCCACTGTAATTGAGGCGAGGCCTGAGAGGATGTCTTCGGCGCGCCCGAATTGCCGGAGTAGAGCGTTGCGGGTCCGGTTGCGAAGCGGGAGCCGTTCGAAGGCACGACGATTGTCCAGAGCAGTTTGTCCCCTCACGGTAGCGACCTGGCCCTCGTCGAGAAGCGGCTCCTGCAGCCTCAAGACAGCTCGAAGTTCACTAAAGGCAGCGGACAACAGCGCGGTGTCGACGGCCTCGCTCCGACGCTCGAAGCGGGTTTCCCATGGAGAGGATTGGTCGACGGGCAGGGCGGCCCAGAGCGACAGGGGCAAGTCCACACCTGAGAGAGAACGGCGCACGACCGAGGGCAGAACGGGCGCCCCTTCCTGCCCCCACGGAACCACGGTCGATACAGCGCCTCGCTCAACACGAGATTGAGGAGCCAATCTGCTGCCATGATCCGCGTCAGCTGCGTCGTCGGCTTGAGCGGTTCGACGGGCGGGACTACCGAGGGGCGCAAGCACTTGATCGATGCACGTCATCAGGTCAAAGAAGGACGTAGCACCGAAGTGGCGGAGCGCTACCAGCTCACCGAAGTTGAGCGTCGCAAGCGCAGGGAGCACGCGCCGAGCCTCCGAACACTCTCGCAAGAGGACGTTCCGGGTCCGCTGCCGCAATGGTAGGCGCTCGAAGATGTCGTCGAGGACGGCCTCTGGTAGCTCGCGCACCGACGACAGTTGACGCTTACTGAGCACCGGCTCGTACGGATTGACAAGTGCAAGGACCTCTGCGAACGCGTTACTGATGCGGACCGGTTCGGCGGGAATCCAGTTGTCGGGAAACCTGCTATGCCAAGGGCTGGTGGGATCGAGTGGAAGAACGTCCGTCATCGCTTGCGGCAAACGTCGCCCAGACATGGCGCGAGCAAGGAGGTCGGGAAGGACAGGGCCGCCCGCGGTCATCCACGGGAGGACAGGCTCTGGACACATCAGCCGTTCGCTTGCCGGAGCATCGACAGCTGACAGGTTGTGCGTGTCGCTCATGGTCGATGGGCCGAGCATGACCGCGAGTCGAGACTTGCTCGGAATCCCATCGATGACCAGTCTGATGCGCTTGTTGGCGTTCCCCGTGCCCGGCGTCTTGGCCGGACTGGCAGCGACCGCCCGCTGTCCGTCCGCGATGATCAGGCGAAGCTGGCGCATGTCCATGCCGCTCCGAAGCTGAAGAGGCCACCGCAATGGAAGTCGTCGTTGATCGGCTGGTAGCACCTGGGCCGGCCGGCTCTCCAGCGAGATCTCCAAGAGGTTGTAGCCCGCCGCGGCCAGGCGCTCGAGGAGCAGCTCCAACGCGTCGTTGTAGTCCGGATTCCGCGCCGAGCCGCTTGACAGCGCGCCTGACCTCGACTCCAGGACCACGGCTGGACGGCCACTCACTGACTCCATCGACAAGTCGCAATCCAGCGCTCGCCCCTCGGCAGTCACCAAGCGGAAGTACTGAGTCATCCGATGGCTCCGTCGAGATGTGCAGGCAGGGGAGCTTGTGGCCGAAAGCCGAGCCGGAGCGCCTCCGTCATCAACGCAAGGCCCTGAACCGCCTGTTTAGCCGAAGGATCCACGCCACGGCTGGCGCGTTGGCCCAAGCTGAAGGCTAGGCCGCGTTGCCAAGGGGCTAGGGCGTTGGCTTGCTTAGCCCAGTGAGCACATTCGAACCAAGTCTCCGCTGGCACGCCAGCCGCAGCCTCAACTGATGGGTCAGCGTCGGCCTCGCTGGACAGACGCGCCGCCTCCGCCTCAGCAATCCGCCGTGCGCGGAGGTCGACCAACTCGTCGGCCAACGCAGGCGGAACATCCCATTTGATGGCTTCGACCTTGGCCCACGCCTCCGGCCTCTTGCACCACTCGCCGATATTCGCCGCCCGCGGCGGATTTGTAATGGACTCCTGCACAGGAACACAGAGCGCCGAGATCGCCGATTCAAGCGCACTCGAGAGACCTTGCTTGCGCCAGATCTCATCGAGGTCGATGCGCGAGGCGGTCGCATTGACCAGCTTGGCGATAGTGTAGGTCACAATGTTCGCGCGATAGCCGCCGAAGTTCTTACCTGAGACAATGCGCTCAGACTCACGAAAGAGGATAGCTTGCGCGATGAGGCGCTTGTAATACACCTCGTCCACGCGCGGACGAGACTTGGTCGCGACTCGGTCCATGAACTCGCGGAAGTTCTTCTCAGCCCCCCTACTAACGAGATGGGGGAGCTGGTCCCACGTGGTCACAAACTTCGCCAAGTCCGTCTTGGTGAACTTTTGCCGTGTGGGATGCGTCAGCTTGAATGACTTCTGACGCGCCGGTGTTCGCTGTCTGGCTAGCTCGTCGGCATACTGACCCCGCGCCCGCTCGTAGAACCAACGGGTCTCCTGGCCATCGCCGCTGGCGCTAGGCGCCCAGACCGACCGAGAGAGCTTTTCAACGTCCACATGGAACGGGTTGTTGGCACTGAAATCCGCGGTCGTGACCTTGTTCTGAGTGTTTGAGAACTTGCTGATCTGCGGCACGATCTCGTCGAGTTTCTCCGGCGAGACCACCGTGACCTTTGCCTGAACGTAGACCGAAGACACGTCGGCGCGGTCCCGCTTGACAGCGCTGTGCACAGACGCCGTCGTCTGGCCACCATTCACGATCTGCAGGTCATGCAGTCGCACGATTGACGACCCGTCTGCCGAGAACTCCACGCGACTAGCGGTCGCAGAGATCCCGTTGTTGTAGGCAAGGAAACGCTCGGGCGTCTTCAGGATTGATTCACGAATGCCCTTGTTGACCCCGCCTTTAGTCTGCAAGAAGCTGCGTACGTTCAACTCAAGGAGCCGCGTGCCGAACTCCTCGTAGAGCGCAGCGAGCGCGGGGCCGGGGACGATCGTCAGTAGTGCCGAGTAGTCCTTATCTGTGACAGGGGTACTGAGACACGGCAGTCCTGATCCGAAACGCTCAACGAAGTCCACCGTGATGGGCTCGTGCAACGTTCCGGAGCTCAACAGACGGTGAAGGCGGGCGACGTCCCAAATGTGATAGCTGTACTCGACACCGTCCACCATCTCGGGCCGCACGCCTCGGACGCGAGTCGTGGCGTTAGTGAAGAGAAAGAAGCGGACCTGCGTGGCTGCTTTGAGAGTCCGTTCGATGTCTTGAACCATATCGAACACCGGCGATGAGTCATCGACGTCCAGCCGATACCCGCCGCGGCACTTCGTCATGAAGCTCTTGAGCCTTCTGGAGAGGGCCTCGAGTTCGGTCGCCGGCAGCGTCGGGTTCGCCACATCGTGACGAAAATGTGTGATGAATACATCCACTCGGGACTCGTCCGCCGCGATGGCGTAGCCGCTCACTTCTAGGCCGCGTGCACGGTGATAGCAGACCAACCCGTCGTCGAGTTCGCCAGCTTCCGTGAGGTGCTCGATCATTCGCTGAGTGAAGGCATCTGGGAGGGTGACGTCTGTGGCCTCCGCGGTGGCGAGGACGTCTTGGACGAGGCCTCCGGCAAAGTCGGCTAGCTCGCTCACCATCACTGCACTTCCCAGTCCTTGATCCGACGATGAACGACCGCCCGGTCAACCTCGTACGGAGCGCAGGCAGCCAAGGTGACCGTATACCGCACCTGACCCACCCCTTCTCGGAGGTCGCGTTCGGTTATGCGCGGAAAAGAGCCTTGGATGTCGTAATACCGACGCGACCGCATTCGATAGCGCGGCTCGCTGTACAGGCCCTTGTCGCCCTTGACATATCCGGCACGGGCCAAACGGGTCAGGAAGACTTGAGGCGCTGCGGGATGTGTTGAGAGTAGGGCCTCAACTTCGGCGACGAGGTCATTGAGAGTTACCCCGTCTCCACCGCGCCTTTCGTCGAGCGATACATGAACCAGGTGTAGACGGCCCGTTCCCTGCTCGTCGAGCTCACGCTCATTGCTGACCACGAACCCCAACGGGTTAAGTCCGGCAGTCGCCTTCACCTCGAGTGCCACCCCGGGGAGTTGGAAGTCCTGGTTCTTCCGTAGCGGACCAGTCCATGCTGCGATCGCGGCCGCGGGCGGGACGTGAGGCAGGATATCGTCGCGCAAGATCATCAGCTCGGCGAACAGTCCGCGTCGCTCGAGGTCCCCCAGACCCCGACGGGACAGCGCTCGGAAAAGCTCCTGCCAGCTCTCCAGACGGCTCGCCAGGGCCTTGACGGCTTGGTCGTCCGACTGGGCGTCCACGACTGACGCAGCCAGGTCTCCGGCGACCGTAGTGAACACGTCGGCGAGCGCTGGGGTGTGCAAGTCGACGCTGATCGTCAATGAGTCGCCAGTGTCGCTGAGCCGACAGGCTGAGTCGAGTGCCTGAGTGCGTGGCAGCGTGGGGAGTTGGCTCGTCCCCCCCGGCCACGGTCGCCTGTAGATAAGCCGTCGGACGCGAGTGCCGAGGTCTACAGCGACGTACAGATCTCTATCCGAGTCGGGATGGATCCGCCGTAGGACCGTGCCTGTAGCGCCCGGCTGCTCCTCCAGCGCCAGCCAGTCATCGGCGGTGATCGTCATTCGCTGTCCTCGTCAACAGCCATGCCCGCCGCCTGCAGCTGCTGCCAGATGGGGTTGACGAGGTACTCCGCCGTCACATTGCGCTTGGAGTGCGGAAAACTGACGTAGAAACCGACCATAGGTCGGTCGACTACTTCCTGGTACTTGCTGTTGTCGATGATGTACAGCAGTAGCAGTGCCTGCTCGGGTCGCCGCTGGAACCGGATTGCGGGACCGCTCGGTGTTTTCGGCCGACTTGTCCGCTTACCGGGGTCGTCGTCGTACCACTCCTGGGTCAAGGCCAGCGCGGCGTCGCGTTGTTCCTGGGTGAGGTCGAGAAGCTCGTCGGAAGGACTCAGAACGCGTCTGATCGCGTACCGGCTTTCGGCGTGTAGCTCTCGTTCCCGCTGACCGGGCTCACCATCGGGGATCAACGAGCGGGTCACGGGCCTCAGCTTGAGGTTCGCGAACTCCACTTCCGGTCGCGATTCCCCCTGTCCGACGGCCCTCTTCGAGTTCGAGACGAGGACTACGGTCCAGTCAGAAAGCTCGTCGGCTCGGACACAGGCCTTGATGTACTGAGAGATGAGGTCGGGCCGAACACGCCACGCCATCGGGTCGGACTTGTATGCATCGAAGAACTCGCGCGCGACAAGATCCCCCTCGATGTGGCGCCAAACGTAGTTCCCCTGCTCTTGGCTTGGCTGCCCCTGACCGTGCGGGAGCTGCTCCAAGAACGAGGCCACAACTTGTTCGTTGTTCGCGAGAGTGCTGGGGCGGACATCGAACAGAACCGTCTCGGGGTTGGCGCCACTGAACGAAAGCTTGACCTTCTGCGCCCTGCGCATCTTGTTGGCCGCCGTGACGCTGAGACCGGCCGGTGAGGTACGAACGCGCAGTCCGTAGTCGATGGGGGTTGCCCCCTGGGCGGCCATCTCCTCCAACTCAGCCCGCAGCTCGTTGGCAGCGAGTGTGATCTCGCGATACCACGACCTCAGGTCCGGCGTGGTGTAGAGCCGACAGAGGTCCTCGTAGCCCGGGCGGTAGCCGAACCAGCGCCCCATCTGCATCAGGGTGTCGTACATGCGGGATGCGCGGAGGTAATAGCTGACGCTGAGGCCCTCGAGCGTCAGCCCACGCGACAGTTTGTCGCCTCCTACGGCTATGACCGACAGTCCCGAAGCTCGGTTCTCATAGTAGTCGAGCGATTCCTTGGAGTAGCCGTTCATGGTCCTGACCTTGATCTTCTCGACCGCGGGCAGGATATGCGGCTCTACGTCGTGCCAAGACAATGGTTCGACTGGGTCACCCGAGACGTGGAACCACTCGGTGGTGGGAACGAAGTCGTTCTTCCAACGCTCTCGGAGCTCGTCTCTGATCTGAGACTCTGAGCGCGCGTCGCCGTAACGGAGACGGTCCCGGATGGTCAGCAACGCGTCGTTGACTTGTTCGGTCACTCGCTGTTGGACGTCCTGGAAACGAGTCACGTGAACCAGCATGGAGTTGTGCGCGGTTCCCTGCCCGCGGGCACGGCGTACTGCGTTGGAGAGGACGAAGTCGAGCATGGCCGCTGCCAAGGAGGCGGGAAAGTCCTCCGCCGCCGGCTGCCAGTCCTTGCGATGCCCCGCCGGCATCCAAGCGGACTCATCCTGGATTGCTCGGTGAATCGGTACGGCGCCCATACCGTCCGAGTCGTCGAGGCCGAAGACGCGGTCAGGACCGAAGTAGTTGCTCGGCGCTTGGAGAACCTCGATGAAGCTCCGAGGGAAGATGTCGTCTCCGAAGTCCTCGTGGTCCTCGTGCGGGTCCGCGTAGATGTTCGCGAACGGCGTGGCCGTATAGCCGACATAGGCGGACCGATCGAAGGCGTGCAGAAGTCTTCTGATCTCTCGGTTGATGGCAGAAGGAGTGTCGGAATCCTCGCTACTCGTGTCGATGGAAGCGTTGTCCGCCTCATCATCTATGAGGAGCAGCGGCACGTCGCGGACAATCTTGCGGCCAGACTCTGGGTCAACGGTTCCCTGCATACCGGTGATCCAACTGTGGATGTAACGGATGATCTTTGCGTGCTTCTTGACCACGAGAAGGACAGGTACGTCGACGACGGGCAGAGCCAGGCTCTTGGCGCGGGCGGCCTTGAAGTCACCGCTTTCCAGGCTCGTGGTCAATGATCCTGCATACAAGCGTTCGAAGCCGGGTAGCAGACCGGCGCCGATGAAGTGGTTTTCGCCGGCCTCGTCACTTCGGGTTTGGAATTGGCTGTCGAAACCGAGGAATCCCTCGTCGAGCCGCAGCTGAGTCTGGCTCCGCAGGCTGTTATGGACGCCTGCGAGGACAACGATCAACCGGTAACCGGCGTCTGCCGCCTTGCAGATGAGGCCGGTGTAGTTGCTTGTCTTCCCCGACTGGACGTGACCGACGACCAGGCCACGCCGGTCCCACGGGCCCGGCCTGAGCGGATCCTCGAGCTTGCTCAAGATGCTGTCGGTGACGTCGTCTAGGCGCCGCACCACCTTCGGTGGCATGAGGAGCTGGTCCTCCATGTAGCGGCGGTAGCGCTCCCAGAACTTCCACTGGGTCTCGGCTCGGCGTTCGCTCAGCCACTCCTCATGACCCTTGGTGTCAACGAGCGACGTGCCGACGTCTTGAAAGACGATGGTCAGCGATTCGACGTGTCGGACAAGCTCCTCAAGGCTGGGGACATCGCCTCGGCGTGACAGCATCAAGTGGACGTCTTCTGCTGCTCCGCGGATATCCTCGGTTGTCACTCCCTGCTCGGGTAGCAGGTTGAGGACCAGCCGAACGGCTGTCTGCAGGCCATCGTCATTGGATGTCACTGTTCTCCCCCGTGAATCATGCTGGGTTTGTTCCGCTCAGCAGAGACGCAAGAGCGGGGTACTCACTGAACGGCGGCATGCGGGTCACTCGCGCGAGGGCCTCCGCCGCGGCCACGCGGCGGTTAAGGAGCACTTCGAGCATGCGTGACGCCATATCGAGGACATCGTCTGGGACCACGTCGTCGCCGAGTGCTGAGGGGCGAGCGCTGGCCTCGGGCGTGGCGCGGATCAGTCCAACTGGGAGCGTGGACTCGATCATGGTGAAGAGCGCGTTCAGGTCACTGCGCGCGGTGGGATTCCGCTCGATCAGCTCGCGGACTAAGGCGTGCTCGCGGTTGATTACGAACCGAGTCTGCCCGAACTGGCTAAGGGTCTTCCACGTGAAGTCCTCAGACGTCGTCTGCCGGTCGCGCACAACCCGCCCCCGGTGACTGATTACGGCGCCGGCTCTCTCGCGAGTCGCCTTGCCCACTCTGGTGAGGTGTCTCACGAGCGCGGCTGGAGGCGTCGCGCTCGACTTCTTGACGTCCAGTCCCCACTCGAGGTCCTGCTCTGGGGGCAGATCAACGGCGATTCGGGCGAGAACGTGCTTCTCATCCTTACGGAAGCCGCCAAGCTTCAGCCAGTCGCCGGCCACGATCAAGCGGTCTCGCCGATACACGTAGAAGCCCTGTTGGTCCAGCCATCCTCGGGGTCCGCCTCCTTGGAGGTGTTCCTCGTCTGTCAGGCGGCTGCGGTGCGGAAGGACGAATCCTTGAACTGCGACTCCCGGGAGCGGCCTTTCTAGCGGCAGTTCCTCGACGAACTTGTGTCCCGCAAGAAATGGGTCCCATGCGACCACGGGCCTGCCGTTGAGCGTCATCGAGAGCTTTGACGAGCGCTTGCTCAGATAACGAGCGAACACCATCCCGAGATGCCGTTCGATCCTCTCAACCAGCCCGTGGAATTCCTTCTTTGCCCAGTCGTCGCCAGGGCGACTGTCGGGAGCAACGAGCCGGGTGAGCCGCCTCCACAGAACAACCGTTCCGGCCCCCTCGACCGCTGCCGTCAGTTGGTCAAGGACAGACGCCGCCGAGGGCGGGCAGCCCCTCATCAGCTCCCAGTCGCCGACGGCCAAGACGTGGTCCACGTCCCAGGTCCTGATCGACCAGGGCCCCGGGTCGGTGCGAGACGCGACAATCAGCTGGCGAGCTTGTGAGAAAGACGCAGTCTTGAGCCCCATGCCGAAGCGGCCTAAGTCCTCCCGGCTGCGGTCGTCCAAGCCTCGACCGCCGACGGTAAGCCCCTTGACGAGCGCAGGCTCGTCCATCCCGTCGCCGTCGTCGACGATGGCGGCCCAAGACTCGTCGGCACCCTCCCATCGGAACTCGACACGGATGCGCTGGGCCTTGGCGGCGATGCTGTTGTCGACGAGGTCAGCTACAGCGGCTTCGGGTGTATACCCAAGCGATGCGAGCGATTGGATGGTCCCAGCGGGGTCAGGCCTAACCACTTCGAACATCGCCTCGGAGGACGACTCGGGATGCCCTGTCCGGCCTGCCGTCTTAGTGAGTCGCGCCATAGCTGTGGCAGCGTAACCCGCAGCGACTCGGAACAGCGACGTTCTGAAGGCGGGTCGCTCCGAAGAGTCACGCCAGTTCTAGAAGCCGGCGAAACATCCGGCGCTTACAGCGCGCTCAGGCTGCTGACGGCCGTGCGAACCCAGTTCGCGGTCTCGTCGGACCTAGAACAGCATCGAAGCGCGGCGTTCGTCCGCTCTTGAGCTTGCGCAGGCGCCTTGAATCGGACAGATGTCGCAGAGCGGCTCCACAGGGCGACACACGCTGGCGGCCACCTCAATCAAAGCGAGGTGGGCAGCGCGCGCCTCGCTACCGCCACCGATGAGACGGGCAACGGCCAAACGGCCGTCGGTCAGTCGGTTCTTCCGGTCGACGTTCTCACCCGTGACTCTGGCCGCCACACGTAGAACGCCCTTGGTCGAGAGGACGGGTTCCTCTGAGTCGTCGACGCCCGCCACTGGCACGATCAGTGCCGCCAACTCCCGTACGGCAGATGAGACGTGCGGAATCGCACCCGAGGCGTCCTCTGTCTCCTCCAGGGCGCCCGGGTGCTCGACGAGCCAGTCAGCAAGCTCGAGTAGTTGCGTTGCCCGTGCGCTACGCCCGATGAGCGTGCCCATCTCGCGAAGCAGCTCATCGTTGTCCTGCGTCTGCTCTGGCGTTCCCCACGCAGCCAGGACTGGCCACACCAGCTTGATCACGTCCGCTGTCGCGCGGTCGAGTAACAACTCGGCTGACACCACCTGCCACCTCGTTGAAGCCTTGAGCCATGGGACGCTCCGAGGCTCGACGTCCCGGAACCATCCCTGCAGCATCGCGGCAATTTCTCGGGTTGGTGGACCCGCCTTCTCCCCGCCGTCCAGCGCTGCGAGGATAGCGTTCCCCAGGTTCTCCGCGAGCAGTGGCGGAACCGCATTTCCGATCTGCTTGAACGCCGCGGACGGCGGTCCTGCAAATCGGTACCAATCCGGGAAGGTCTGCAGTCGGGCGGCCTCTCTGACGGTAATCGTGCGACTCTGACGCGGATGGATATACCAGTATCCATCTTTGGCGATGTGTGCGGTGATAGTTCGGGAAAGGTCGTTTTCGTCGAGACGCTTATACTTGTCGTCGAAGATGTCGTCCCGGTAGCGCTTCATCTCCGCCGGCAGATCGGAGTATCGCGTGTTCGAGTCCATAAGATCGAACGCGCGCGCGTCGTCCTCGCGCACGGGCCGAGTGATGTGATCGTAGAGTTTCGAACGCTCACTGGGCTTGACACCCGCACGCATGTTCTTCTGGAACGTCGTCAGCGGACCGTCATAGTCGGCCCAGCCGTGCTCCCCGCCTTCAGGACGCCAACCGCCGTCCACCTCCGGCAGGTCACCGATTGCATTCCAGACGGACACGCGCTCAGCCGACTCCCTCGGCCACTCAAACCGGAGACCGCCACGGAGCGCGACCAGAATGAGGCGTTGGCGAAACTGGGGCACGCCGTAGCGCCACGTGTCGACAATTCGCTCCTCGACGCTGTATTCGAGTGCCTCCAGCTCTTCCACCATTGCGCGCAGGATGAACATCTCGCGATCCAAGGCCATGTCCGGAACGTTCTCCATTAGAACGGCCGGCGGCTGGACCAGCTGGATGACCTCTAGGAACGATCGCCACAGATCACGGCGCTGATCATGGGGGTCGCGAAGCCCGTTGCGCACGCGATGGCGGATGCCGGACCGGCCTGCCTTAGAAAACGGCTGACAGGGAGGCCCGCCGGCAATGACATCTACCTTGATCTCCGACAGCATGTCAGCCAACTCTTCAACGCGATCGACATGCGAAAGATCCCAGTCGACACTCATGCCCGCAAAGTGATGACCATGCGTCTCGACCGCCTCCGAATAGTGGTCGACCGCTACGACAGTCGTAAAGCCGGCGCGCTCGAGCCCAAGGCTGATCCCCCCCGCACCACTGAACAGGTCCGCCGCCAACCGGATGTTCGGGTTGTCCGCGCGAAGTCGCCCTACCAGGTCGACCAGCTCGGCGCGCGAGGATGCTCGATCAGGGTTCGAGGGCAGCCTCAGGAAGGGCCCGCGCACCAACTTGACCCCGTAGGGAGCCCTCGGGGATGTCGTCGGAGCTCCCGCGACGTGCGTTTCGAAGGTCTCGGTGGGAGCGGTGAACATCTTCTCAAGTTCTGTCATGACGACGCGAACCCAAGGGCGCGCCAAACATCTGGGGCGACGTCCTTCAGGCGGCTCGCTATCCGTTTGAACGCGTCATACTCGCCGGCTTGCAGGGCCGCCGACCTCAGAGCCAACCCGGCCATGGCGGGAAGCTCTCCCGCAGCGGCTGCTTCGGCCCGATCCGCGGGCGACCGTCGCGCCGAATGCTCCCGGTAAACCTGGTTGGCCACGATGCAAAGATCGTTGACGGGGCGCTCCAGCAGCTGCTTTAACTGGACCGGTACGGACACTCGCATCTTTGCGACATTGATTTGAAACAGGTCGTCGAGTTCAGTGTCGAAGTCAAGCGACGCGCGACCCAGCTTTGTGTGCTCATCGATTCCCCGGATCCCAGCCCAGCCGCCCCACTGAACTAGCCGGTTCGCGCGATACACATAAAGACCCTGCTGGCGGTTCCACTTCAGCGGTCCCGACATCGCCTCGAACTTCGCGAGAGAACTGAACTGCTCCTTCGCCGGAAGAACGTAGCGATTCAGCGTGACGGTACCGACTCGCTCGCCCGCCGCTAGTTCGAACGTTTGGCGCCCCAAGCTCTTAGTGTGCTCCTCGTTACGAGCAAAGGGGTCCCAAGGTGCCAGCTTCTCGCCGTTCACGAGAATCGTGAGATCTCGAACAGTGGCTCCCTCGAGGAAGCGATGGAAGACCATTGATAGGTGATCCGCCGTCTTCTTCGCCAGACTCTCAAGGCGCCGCTTCGCCCAGCCGCCATCTGGGTTCCGCTCGGGCAGCACGCGGTCGAGATTTCTCCATACAACGACGGTCCCTTGACTATCCCCGAGGAGTGCCCGCGCCGGTGCGGTCCTTTTCTTATCGGGCGCCGTAATGAGCCAGTCGTCCCACTCGATGATCGTGTCAAGGTCGAGTTCTCGGGCGGCGACAGGACCGTTCGCGATGCGACGGCTAACAACCATCACGCTGCGGCACTGTGACAAGGAAGCGGTCTTCAGCCCCAACCCATACCGGCCCAAGTCGCCTTGCTCGTAGCTACGCCTACTTCCAAAGCGGAGCGCCTCAACGAGGCCGTTCGGACTCAGGCCTGACCCGTCGTCAGCGATGGCGACCGTGGACGCCGAGCCGTCGAACTGTATGACGACCTCGATGCGCTCGGCGCCGGCCATCACGCTGTTGTCCACGAGGTCCGCGACAGCGGATGGGAAGTCGTACCCGATGTCGCGCAGCGACTCCGTCAGTCGTGCTGCGGAAGGAGCTACGGACCGGTGTCGGCTGGATGGCACACATACTCCTTGTCGCTACCTACGGGTCCAGGCTCTCACATCTGCGGCTCAGGCTCTCGGTGGCTCGCCCAGTAGCGCTCGCCACGTCGCCTCGATGCGATCACACGCCTCGCCGACAACTTCATGCTCCCAGACCCGTACGACAGTCCATCCGCGGTCCACAAGCTCCCGGTCCTGCCGCCGGTCGCGGACAACGTTCGCCTCGAGCTTGGCCGCCCACCACGACGCGTTGTTCTTGGGGGCTGTCCCGTGCTCTGGGCAGCAATGCCAGAAGCAGCCATCCACGAAGACCGCCAGACGAGCCCGTGTGAAAACGATGTCCGGTCGACCGGTAAGCCCTGGGTAATGCGTCCTGAACCGGAGCCCGCGACGGTGCAACTCTCGACGCAGGGCCAGCTCCGGTCCTGTGTCACGTCGTGGCATGCGCTGCATCTGCCGGGTGACCTTGAGGTCTCGTGGCATCGGTCGCTCATTCATGTGGCCACGCAGCAGGGACTCGAGGATGCCGCACCCCGTAGCCGAGGCACGAGGCGCGGCTGCAGTCGCTCGTCATCGCCTCCTCAGCTTCCCCGACGCGCCCGCGCCCCGCACTGGTATCGCGAGGCGGGAGCCTTGAAGGATTCCGCAAGCACGCCATGCACCTGCGTGAGCAGTTCACCCAGGGGATGGGCGCCCGCATCACCGACATCGCCGAGATGGACCTCGCCGTGGCCCACCTGCGGGTCCCGGAAGCAGTCTCACGTAACGTCGCTACCCGAGGAGGACCGCCAGTAGCGTGACACATGGCGATCGACCCCCGCGGCGCGGACCTGAAGCGCTACCTCCAGGAGGACCCCGGCGGTCCCGTGGTCAAGAATCTGCTCCGCTTCGCCGAGGACGGTCGCGAGTCTCGCGACGCCAAGGCCCTCCCCGAGACCTTGCTCCCCCGCTACGGCGGCGAGGTCCTCCACGCGGGGGACGGCGGCACCCCGCTCGTCGCCGAGGAGGGCCAGGACTGGGACGCCGTCCTGCTGGTCCGCTATCCCTCCCGCGAGGCGTTCAGCCGCATGGTCGCCGACCCGGGGTACCAGGAGGTCCCCCACGTGCGCACCCAGACGCTCACCGAGGCCGTGCTCTAGCCGACCACCCCCTGGTAGCAATGCTCGACCGGGACGAGGGGACGCCGGCGCGAGGCCGCCTCGCCCGGACGGTCCGTCTCGCCGCGCTGCCGGCCGCCTATGCCGGCCGCACCGCGCTCGGCCTCGGCAAGCGCTTTGGTGGCCGCCCCGCGGAACTCGTTGCCGAGCAGGTCAAGCAGCGCACCGCCGTGCAGCTGTTCGCCACCCTCGGCCATCTCAAGGGCGGTGCCATGAAGATGGGCCAGGCGCTCTCCGCCTTGGAGTCCGCACTGCCCGAGCAGCTGGCCGGCCCCTACCGCGAGACGCTGGTCAAGCTGCAGGAGGCGGCGCCGTCCATGCCGGCCGCCCGCGTCCACGAGCAACTCGAAGCGTCGTTCGGTCCGCGGTGGCGGGAGCGATTCCGCGATTTCGACGACCGGCCCGCCGCGGCCGCCAGCACAGGGCAGGTCCACCGCGCCACCTGGTCCGACGGCCGCCGGTGGCCGTCAAGGTCCAGCACCCGGGCGCCGCCGAGGCGCTGGTCGCCGACCTCGGCATGCTCCAGGGACTCTCGCCGGTGGTGAAGGCCGCAGTCCCCGCCTCGACGTCCGTCAGCTCTTCGCCGAGTTCCGCGGACGGTTCGTCGAGGAGGTCGACTACGCCCGCGAAGCAGAGGCCCAGACCGCGTTCGCCGAGGCGTACCGCGGCGACCCCGACGTCCTCGTGCCCGAGGTACTGGCCGTCGAGGGCGAGGTGCTCGTCACCCGGTGGATCGACCGCACTTCCCTGTCCCGCGTCATCGCCTCCAGCGCCCAAGAGGACCGCGACCGCTGCGGCGAGGTCCTCGTGCGCCTGTTCACCTCCGGCCCCTCACGGGCTCATCGGCGCACGGGGACCCGCACCCCGGCAACTTCCGGCTCATGGACGACGGCCGGCTCGGCGTCCTCGACTCGGGTCGAACCAGACCATGCCGCAGGGCTGGCCGGCCCGGCTGGGACCCCCGCTCGCCGCTGAGCGGGACGGCGACGCCGCGCAACTGCACCGCATCGCCGCCTCGGCCCACCTGCTGCGCCCGGACGACGTCACGCCCGCGGCCCTGCTGACGCTCCTCGACCCCTTCCTGCAGCCGCTGCGCAGTGAGCGAAAGACGTTCACGCGCGGCTGGTTGCAGGAACAGATTCGGCGAGCCTCCGAGCCTCCGACCCCCTCGGCGGCGCCCAACGCACCCAGCGGAGGCTGACGATCCCGCCCGGCACCTGCTACTGCAGCGGGGGGCCGCCGAGCTGGTCGGCGTCCTCTGCTCGCTGAACGCCACCGTCGCGGTGGACGGCGAACTGCGGCGGTGGCTGCCCGGCTACTGAGCCGAGCGGCGCATCGACCACATCTGGGCCGGGCGCTCCGACTGCATGGCGACGTCCCACGGGATCGCGCCGGTCACGGCCTCCTTGCGGAAGTTGCTCACCGCGATGCGCGCCAGCTCCGGGTCGGCCGCAACGCGCGCCGCCAGCTCACGTGCTCGGTCCTCGACGGCGGCGTCGTCCGGCGCGTCCCAGGCCAGCCCGAGTTCCACGGCCTTCGCCCCGTTGATCTCCTCGCCGAACAGCGCCATCGCCGCCGCCGCCTCGCGGCCGATCAGCCGCGACAGGATCACGAAGTGCCCGCCACCGGGGTGCATGCCCCGCTTGAGGAAGCCGGCCAGCAGGCGCGCATCGCGGGCGATGATCCGCAGGTCGGTGGCCAGCAGCATGTTCATGCCGGCACCCACCGCCGAGCCTCGCACCGCCGCCACGGTGGGCACCTTCACCTGGCCGAGCCGGTAGAAAGAGTCGTAGATCTTGCCCATGCCCTCGTAGGCGTCGGGCGCCGCCGGGTCCTTGCCGGCCGAGGTCAGCGTCGCCACGTCGCCACCGGCGCAGAACGACTTGCCGACGCCGCGGATGACCAGCGCACCGACCTCCGGCTTGGCGTCGACCTCGTCGAACGTCGCGATCAGCTCGTCGGCCATTCCGGGCGTCAGCGCGTTGCGCCGGTCGGGCGCGTTGAGCGTCACGATCGCGACGCCGCCGTCCACCTCGAGCTGAACCTCACCGGTACCGGCCACGAGCCCACCTTCCTCACGTGCGGACCGGCCCCAGCGCCGACCCGCACATCACCTGACTGGCATCACACCACGGGCCCGCACGAGCCCGCGCACCGCGGTCGGGATCAGACGACGGTCGCCGACTCCACGAGCCGACACAGCGCGTTGACCCGCCGCAGCTGCTCCGGCGTGCGCACCGGCGCGTCGAGCAGCAGCGGGCTCAGCACCACGACGGCGAGCGCCTGTGCCCGCGACACCGCCACGTTCAGCCGGTTCAGGTCGTAGAGGAACGACACGCCCCGGGGTGCGTCATCCGCGCTGGTGCTGGTCATCGAGTAGAGGACCACCGGCGCCTCTTGGCCCTGGAACTTGTCCACGGTGCCGACCCGCGCCCCGTCCGGCAGCGCCGCCTTGATCAGCGCGACCTGGGCGTTGTACGGCGCCACGACGAGCACGTCCGCCGGCCCGATCGACACCTCCACCCCCAGGTGGTTCCGCCACGTCGAGCCCTGCACCGACCGCCACAGCCGCGCGACGGCGTCGGCCTCCTGCTGGCACTTGTCCGCCGCCGTCAGGACGTGGTCGACGAGGTGCACCCGCAGCCCGCTGCCGGCGAGGACCCCCTCCCCCAGCACCGCGACCCGCTCCCGGCCGGCCGCCGCCTCCAGCCGGCCCTCGTAGGCCAGGTCGGAGACGAACGCCGTCAACGACGGGTGCATCCGGTACGAGCGGTCGAGGAACACCCCGCGGTCGGCCGGGATGGTCGCGTGCCCGTCGAGCAGGTGCTCCAGCGCCGAGGCCCCGGAGCCGCCCGGGTGCACCGCCTGCGTCGGCTGCGCCAGCTGCTGCGGGTCACCCAGCAGCACCATCGACTTCGCGCCCCGCGCCACGGCGACGGCGTTGGCCAGCGAGAACTGCCCTGCCTCGTCGACCACGAGCACGTCCACGGCCTCGACCACATCGGCCCGGGTCCAGAACCACGCCGTCCCGCCGACCAGCCGCACGTCGCCGTCCGCCAGCGCGCGGGCGACGAAGGCGTTGTCCTTCGACCACGCCACCCCGTCCGCGCCGCAGTGCTGGTGCTCCTCGCATTTCTGCAGCGCCGGCCGCCCCACCGCCTTGAGCAGGTTGCCGATGACCGCGTGGGACGTCGCGGTGACGCCCACCTTCTTCCCCGCGTCCAGCAGCTCCCGGATCAGCGCCGCGGCGGCCGTCGTCTTCCCGCTCCCCGGCGGCCCCTGGATCGCCAGCACCTCGCCGTCCAGCGCCAGCCCGAGCCGCACGATCGCCTGGGTTGTCGTCTCGCCCTCGCGCAGCCGCGTTCCCGCGGGAACGCGGCGCTCAACCAGCGCCTGCCCCAGGCAGTCCCGGCCGGCCAGCACGTCGTCGCCGGTGTCCTGGATGGCGGCGCGCAGGCCCGCGGTGTTCAGCGGCCCGCCCGGACCCAGCCCCCGAGGGTGCGGCGGCTCCGCCGCGGTCGTCTTGAGGACGAGTCGACATGTCGCGATGTCGAGCTCCACCACCGTGCCGAGCCGCTTGGCGGTGTCCACGTCCAGCACGTCCCCACCGGCGGACACCTTCGTGTCCTGCACCGGGAACGCGTACTCGTACAGCTGGCTGCGCTTCTCCGATCCCACGTGCCGGACGAAGGACAGCCCGCCCAGCGCCGTCCCGTCCCGCTCCAGCTCCTCGGCGTCGAGGTCCTGCAGCCGGTAGACCTCCCACCACGCCGGCCGGTCCTCGCGGCGGTGCCACCCGACCAAGTCACCCAGCAGCTCGTGCCCGGCGTCGTGCAGCCGACCGGCCAGCTCCAGCTCGGCGGCCTGCGCCTGGGTCACCCTCGCGTCCGGCGCCACGACAGCAACCACCGGTCGGGGCAACGGACGGTGCAGCGCCTCCAGCTCGGCGCGCTGCTGCTCCAGCCAGTCGTGCAGCTCGCGGGTCGAGTCGACGTCGTCCTTGTTGTAGGCCTCGATGCCGTCCAGCCGCGCCTGGTCGCCGCCCTCCAGCCACGCCTCGTACTCCAGGACGCTGCCCAGCGCGCTGGCCACCGCGCCCTCGTGCGACCGCCCGTAGAACGCCTCGATCTTCTTGATCGAGTACGACTCCTTGCTGATCCGCATCGACTGCCGGACGACGGGATAGAGGTCGACGAACCGCTCCTCGCGCAGCAGCTGGTCCAGCTCCGCCTCCCGGACGCCGTAGCCGCCGGTCAGCTTCTTGAGCGCGGTCACCTCGTAGGGCGCGTAGTGGTAGACGTGCATCGCCGGGTCGGCCTGCGCCGCGGACACGATCCGGTCGACGAGGTCGGCGACCAGCTGCTTCTCCGCCGGGCGGTCGTGCGCCCACAGCGCGGTGAACCCGCCGGAGCGGTCGCCGATGCCGGCGAGGTACTCGATGCCCGCACCGTCCTCGAACCAGGGGTCCCCCTCGAAGTCCAGGTACAGGTCGCCGGCGCTCGGCGGCGGCAGCCGGAGCAACCCGAGTCCCTCAACCGGGTCGAGCAGCGTCCGCGACGACTCCCCCGTCGTCCGCTCCTTCAACTGCTCGGCCGCCTGCTGCTGCAGCCGGGTGCGTGCGTCGGTGCCGATGCCAGAAGCCTTCAGCTGCTCCGGTGACGCGGTGGCCAGCGCCGCCAGCGTCGGGATGCCCACCGCCCGGAGCAGATCGCGGTGGTCGCCGCGCATGCCCGCGACCAGGCCGAGGTCGTCGGCCGTCCGCAGTTCGCCATCGCAGCGCGACGCCCACCGGCACTGGTCGCAGTAGGCGACCGGCGCGGGAATGGTGGCAGGCGGCGCGGCGACGAAGGCCTCCAGCCGGGCCCGGGCGCGGCGGGCGTACGCGGCGACGTCGACCAGCCGCCACGGCCGCGACTCGCCGTCCCCGGTGACGACGGAGATCCGCTCCGGTGCCACGCCCTGCAGCACGGTGAGCCGTTCGGCGTAGGTGGCCATCTGCAGCAGCGCGGCGACCTTCAGCTTGCGGGCGAGCTTGGTGTCGGCGATCTCGTACGACCAGTCGCCGAAGAGCGACGGCACCTCGACCCGGAGCAGGAAGTCGGCCTGCCCGCCCCAGGCGCCGTCGAAGAAGGTCCCCTGGTAGACGACGTCCACGCCGCTGCGCATCGCCTCGACCGTCGCGGCCTCGGCCTGCCGGCGGCCGTCGGCACCGGAGGCGGCCGCGATCTCGGTGACCGTCCGACCGGCCGCGACCAGCGACGCCAGGTACATCCGCTCGTGCTCCAGCCCGCGGTCGAAGACGAACTGCACCTCCTCCGACGTCGGAGCGTCCGGCGCGGCCCACTCCCCCGCGGCCACGCCGAGATCCAGCCGGGTCAGGTGCCGGCACTCCTGGTGGTGCGTCAGATCGGTCGGGCTGAGCACCAGCCGTCCGTCGAGTCGCTGCATCGCCCCGTGCCTCCCCGTGTCCCCGTCGCCGGCAGCCTGCCGGACGCCCCCGGCTCAGCGAAGGAGTAACGGACGCCACCGACACGAAAGCCGCGCTCCCGCCCCGGCAGACCCAGCCGTCACCCGGACGGACGACGCGGAGTCCCGGCGGCCCCGGACCTCCCGGCCGTCTGTTCGCCCGACGCACCGCGCCCCGAACTCCGCGGACTGCTGCCCGCCGCAACGCCCGGCCAGCCTCGAGTGAGGCTTGCATCCTGCAAGCAGGTTGCTAGCATTCTGCGACGTGAAGACGCTCTACCTCCGCAACGTCCCGGACGACGTGGTGGAACGCCTGGAGCGCCTCGCTGCGCGGAGCGGTCTCTCCGTCAGCGCTCTCGCGATACGTGAACTGGCCGAGGCCTCGCGTCGAGCGGACAACCCCTCGCTGCTCGGCGAGCTGCCGGACCTGGACGTCGACCCGGCCACGATCGTCGAGGGCGTGCAGTCCGGACGCGCCGCCCGGTGATCGTGGTCGACGCCTCGGCCGCACTCTCGGCACTGCTCAACGCCGGACCGGCTCGGGAACTGATGGCCGGCGAGCAGCTCCACGTCCCCCATCTCATCGACTCCGAGATCGTCAACGGGATGCGTCGACAGGTCGCCACCGGGGCGGTGACCGACGAACGGGCATGGGCGGCGTTGGACACCTGGCGCCGACTCGGCGTGGTCCGCCATCCGGTGGCCCCGCTGCTGGAGCGCATCTGGCAGCTCAGGGACAACATGTCGGCGTACGACGCGTCCTACGTGACCCTCGCCGAGGCCCTCGGCTGCGCCGTCGTCACCGCCGATGCCCGGCTCAGCCGGGCCCCGGGTTCACGGTGTCCGATCACCGTCGTCCCCCGTTAGCTGTTCCCGGTCAGGACGGCGGTGCGTCGGCCTGATCGTGGCGCGCGCCGTCGCCGTCGTCCGCGTGGCCTCGACGATGCCGCCACAGGCACGGCCCCGCGCGCGAACCCGTTGACACCGCACTGCATCCGGAGAGGCGCCGGCCGCTCGATGCACCCACCCGGGTGACCGCCTGCCGCCGGCTCAGCTCGGGCCTTGACGTGCCGCCGTCCGCCATCGCCGCCGAGCATCGCGAACGTGGCGGTACAGCGGGTGCCCCGCGTTGGCCGACTGGTTGAGCGGCGGCGTCAGCTCGTCGATCACCCGCGCCTCCACTGTCCAGGGCTCCTCGTGCACCGCCCAGGTGAGAGCCAGGTGCTCCTGCATCCAGGCGTTCAGCTCCAGCTCGTCCTCGGGCACCAGCAGGGGGCGGTCGGTGAAGTGACTCCGCCACCCCTGCTGCTCGTGGAGCAGGGAGGCAAGTGATCGGCGCAACGTCGACTGCCCCGTCGTCCCGCGGATGTGGTTGCCGACGACTCTGCTCCGCAAGGTCGCCCGGGACGACGGACTGCTGCGGGCGAGGCCGACGTACACGAGTTCGTGCTGGCCGTCGGGATGCCCCGGACCGCTGACACCCGGCAGCGCGCCGGGAATCGACCACCAGGCGTAGAGGCCCGGCTCGGTCGGCACCGCATCCAGCGCCTGCTCGACGGGGACGACGTCGCCGCGTAGGTCGACGGCGCTCATACCGCTGCCGCCGATTCCGCTGCCGCACGTAGGGCCTGGGCCATCCCCTCCGTGGGCACCGCACACATCTGCACGCGCGCAGACTTCCACGCTTGCGCTGTTCCGAGCGGCACAGGCCGATCCGACGGCGGGATACGGCAGTTCGTCACCGCTAGCCGTCATGCTCCCGCCATGACGACAGCGGCTGAGGACACGACCCGGCTCGTCGACCACATCCAGGCGGAGATCCCGAGGCCGTGGACACCCTGGCCGGGAGGTCGACCCGGTGAGGTGGAGGCGGCCCTCATCGACGCCGTCCTGTCGATCCGAGCCACCTACGGCCGCGCGGCCGACGAGCGCAGGCAGGCTTCCGGTATCCCCCGTCGGATCACGCTGTACCGCGCGGGCAACGACGGGGTCCTCGACGACCTCGAGCGGCTCGCCAAGGCCGACCCTGTCGCGCTCGCCACGCTGCTGGACAACCAGCAGCTGACTGCGCAGCGCACGAAGGCAAGCGCCATGGTGGAGGCGGCCCGCAACCTCGTCGCGATCGGCGTCCGCCACGCCGAGCAGGTAGATGCAGAAGACCCGGCGCAGGCGCGGGCCTGGGCGAGCGTCACCGGACTCGGACCGGTGACCTGGAAGTACTTCGCGATGCTGCTCGGCGCACCGGGTGTGAAGGCCGACACCTGGATCATCCGATTCGTCAGCGCCGCCGTCGGTCGCATGGTGGACGCCAAGACAGCGGAGCAGTTGGTCAAGGCGGCTGCGGTCTGCCTGGAGGTCTCGCCGACCGAGCTGGACCACGCGATCTGGGCGCACGCCCGGAGGAAGAGAAAGCGCTCCGCCTGAGCGCGCCGTCCCTTCTCCATGGGAGCCAGCCCGCCATCAGCGCCGCCCGCTCGGTACCGATGCCGTCCATCTGACATCGCCACGGACGCCGGCCGCGCGCCAACCCGTTGACAGCGCCGGGCAGCCGAGCACGATGACTCGCGCGGCGACGTCGCCGGGCGCCGCGCCTGTCCGCGGAAGGAAGTGCGCATGTACGCCCGCAGCACCACGATCACCGCCGACCCGAACCGCCTGGACGCCGGCATCGCCGACGTCCGCGACACCGTCATGCCCGCCGTGGGCGACATGGAGGGCTACGTAGGGCTGTCGATGCTGTGCGACCGGAGCTCCGGCCGCTGCATCGTCACCACCGCCTGGGAGACCGAGGAGGCGATGGCCGCGACCCGCGAGGCGGTCCAGCGGATGCGCGAGCAGGCGACGGACGAGCTGGGCGCCGAGAAGCCCGAGGTGCGGGAGTGGGAGATCGTGGCGATGCACCGGCTGCACCCCGCGGGCGAGAAATCCTGCGCCCGGGTCACCTGGTCCCGCGTCGACCCGACCACCCTCGACAAGGTCCTCCACGTCTTCCGCTCCGACCTCGTCCCGCGGATGGACGAGATGCCCGGCTTCTGCAGCCTCAGCCTGATGCTCGACCGGCAGACCGGCGACAACGCGCTCACCGCCGTCTACGCCGACCGCCGCTCCATGGAGGCCTCCCGCCAGCGGGCCACGTACATCCGCGACGAGTTCCGCCGCGGGCTGCGCATGTCGGCCACCGACGTCGCCGAGTTCGACCTCGTGCTGCACCACCTGCGCGTCCCCGAACTGGTCTGAGAGCCCCGGTAGCCCGAAAGCACGCCCGTCCGGACATGCCGCCGCGCCCAGGCTCCCCGCGGGGCTCGTCCTGACCGCAGCGCCGACCAGGCGCGACGCCCCTACGGTGAGGCATGACCTCGCCGCGCCCCCTGCCGGCCGACCTGGTGCTCGAGGGCGGCGGCGTCAAGGGCATCGCGCTCACGGGCGCCGCCGTCGAGCTGCTGGGCCGGTACCGGTTCGAGCGGGTGGCCGGCTCCTCGGCGGGCGCCGTGCTGGCCGCGTTCCTCGCCGCCGGGCTCTCCGCCGACGGGATCCGGGCGGCAGAGGCCCGACTGGAGTATGACCGCATCCCGGACTCCTGGGCGCCGGTGCCGCTGCTGGCGCCGGCGGCGGGGCTGCTGCTCCGGTCGGGGCTGCACCCGGGCCGCTACATCACCGAGTGGGTGCGCCGGGAGCTGGCCGACCTCGGCGTCGTGACCTTCGGGGACCTGCGCCGCGAGGACCCCGGCGACGACCCCGCGCTGGAGCCGTGGCAGCGCTACCGGCTGGTGGTGACGGCGACCGACGTCACCCGGGGCCGGCTGCTGCGGCTGCCGTGGGACTACCGCGAGTTCGGCCTGGATCCCGACCGCCAGCCGGTGGCCGACGCCGTCCGTGCGTCCCTGGCGATCCCCTACTTCTTCGCGCCCCGGAGCCTGCGGGACCCGCGCACCGGGCGGAGGTCGACCCTGGTGGACGGCGGGGTGCTGTCCAACTTCCCGATCGAGATCTTCGACCGCACCGACGCCGCCACGCCCCGCTGGCCGACCTTCGGCGTGGGGGTGGGCGACACGCTCGCCGACGAGGACGTCTCGGTGTTCGGCGTCCGGCACCTGCCGCCCCCGCTGCGGCTGCTGGACTCCCTGGTCGCCACCACGGTCACCGGCCGGGACCGCACCTACCTGGCCTCCCCCTGCGTCCGCCGCCGCGCCTTCTCGATCGGCACCGTCGGCACCGGGCTCACCGAGTTCGACATCGACCCGGCCGAGCGGGCCCGGCTGGTCGCGGCCGGCGAGCGGGCCGCCCGCGGGTTCCTGGCCGGCTGGGACTGGGAGGCCTACCTGCGCGACTGCCGCGGCGTCGACCTCCCCCCGGAACCGTCCCGGCCGACGCCGGCGTAGCGGGCCGCGGACACCGGCAGGCGAGCCAGGGCGGGGACGCGTCACCGTCGATCAGGTCGGACCGACCGCCGGTAGCGGCGCACGGTCCGCTGGTGATCCACCACCTGCGCGTTCCCGAGATGGGCCTGAGGACGGCGGCCGGCGCGACCACCGAGCGCGCGCCGGCCCGAGGTCACCCGCCCGGACGGACCAGCCCGGTCTCGTAGGCGAGCACCACGGCCTGGGCCCGGTCGCGCAGGCCGAGCTTGGCGAAGACCCGGCTCACGTGCGTCTTCGCCGTCTGCTCGACGACGAACAGCGCCTCGGCGATCTCCCGGTTCGACAGGCCCCGGCCCACCAGCGCCAGCACCTCGGTCTCCCGCGGCGTCAGCGCCTCCAGCTGCGCCGGCCGCCGGTCGTTCCCGGGCGCGGGTCCCGTGGCGAGGTAGTGCGCGATCAGCCGGCGCGTCACCTCGGGCGCCAGCAGCGACTCCCCCGCCGCCACCACCCGCACGGCGTGCAGCAGCTCCGCGGCCGGCGCGTGCTTGAGCAGGAAGCCGCTCGCCCCCGCTCGCAGCGCCGCGTAGACGTAGTCGTCGAGGTCGAAGGTGGTCAGCACCAGCACGCGCGGCGCCGGGTCCAGCGCACCCCCGAGCAGGGCGCGGGTCGCCTCGATGCCGTCCAGCCGGGGCATCCGCACGTCCATGAGCACGATGTCCGGACCGTGCCCCCGAGCGGTCAGCTCGGTCGTCAGCTCCACGCCGGCCTGCCCGTCGCCGGCGGTGCCGAGCACCTCGATGTCCGGCTGGGCGGCCAGCAGCGCGGCGAACCCATCCCGCACCATCGACTGGTCGTCGACGACGAGCACCCCGATCACGCGTCCACCCCCGCGGCCAGCGGCAGCTCGGCGACGAGGCGGAAGCCGCCGTCGGCCGTCGGGCCCGCCTCCACCGTGCCGCCGTGCACCGCCGCGCGCTCCCGCATGCCGGGCAGACCGCTCCCCCCGCCCGACGCGACCGGCGTCGCCGCTCCCCGGCCGTTGACCACCTCTATCCGCAGCACCCCGCCTTCCCCGGCGACGCGCACCCGCACGGGCGCACCCGGCGCGTGCTGGGCGGCGTTGGCCAGCGCCTGCTGGACGATCCGGTACGCCGACAGCCCCAGCGCCGCGGGCGCCTCCGGCAGGTGCAGCTCCCACTGCAGCTCGGCGCCGGCGGCCCGCGCCGCGCGCAGCAGCTCCTCGAGGTCACCCAGGCCGGGCTGGGGCGCCCGCTCGGCGCCGTCGTCGGAGCGCAGCACACCGAGCAGATTCTGCATCTCCGCCAGCGACTGCCGCGCCGCGCTCGCCACCTCGGCGAACTCGGTGCGCACCGACGGGGTCACCTCGTCCAGCCGATACGGCGCGGTCTCGGCGCGGACGGCGATGAGCGACATGTGGTGGGCGACCACGTCGTGCATCTCCCGGGCGATGCGCGCCCGCTCGGCCAGCGCACCCTGCCGCGCCAGCGCCTCCTCGGCCCGCTCCTGCTCGCCGGCCAGCGCGGCGCGGGCCCGCTGCCGGGCCCCGAGCGCCCCGCCCAGCACCAGCGGGATCGCCACCCCCACCAGCGCCGTCGACCACGACCCGGCGTCCACCGCCTCCGCGTCGATGATCCCGAACAGGAGCAGCGCGACCACCGAGACCAGGGCGACGCCGAGTAGCGCGCGGCCGCGGGCGGCCCACGCGGCGAGCAGCAGCACCGGCAGCCAGAACAGCCAGTGCCAGACCTCGACCACCGGCAGCCGCTCCGGCGGCGCCGGGACGAGCAACCGCAGGACGACGAGCCAGCAGGTGACGGCCAGCCACCCGTCGAGCGGACGGCGGGGCGCGACGGCGAGCCCGAGGGCCGCCGGCAGCAGGTAGAGGAAGGCCACCCCGCCGAGCAGCCCGCCGCGTTCGTTGAGCACCGCGCTCGAGACCGCGATGGCCACGACCAGCCCGTACAGGCCGAACAGCACCGCACCGACCGTGCCCGCCCGCGGGAGCCTCGACCACGGCGCCGACCACGCCGGCTGCTCCGGCCGGACCGCCGCGAGCACCGCCGACCACGCGCCGGAGGCGCCGGTGGCGGTCATGCGGCGCAGGGTGGTCGGCTTCATCGCGCTGCGAGCCTAGCCACGGAGAACGCCCTCCCGCGTCCCTCCGGAAGGGCAGGTGCGCCCCCTACCGGAGTAGCACGCACCGCCGGCGTCGGACGCCGGTAGCGCGCCAGGACGGCTCCGCAGCGTGACGACGGCGCTCCTTCGCGAAGCTTCGATCGGACGGCATGCGCATCCCGCTGTTCGCCCTCCTCGTCGGGCTGTTGTCCCTGGTCGGCAGCCTGTCGCTGCTCGCCCAGCCGCGGGCCTCCTCCGGTGGGTCCCCGGTCGGCCTCGACCGCCGCTGCGCCGACGAGCTGTCCGCTCGCCTCACCGCCGGTTCCGACGCCGCGGTGCGCGTGCTCGGCTGCGACCCGGCCGGCCGCGGACGTGCGGTGGTCGCGCTCGGCGACCCGGCCACGGCGGACTCCGTCGCGGTGCTCGTGCCCGGCGCCGACACCGATCTGGCCACCCTGCACGACCCCGCCGATCCGCTGCGCCGGCCGTGGGGGTGGGCCCGGTCGCTGGCATCGGCCGCCGGCCCGCGAACCGCCGTCGTCCTGTGGGTCGGCTACGAGTCACCGCGGGGCCCGGGCGTCGACGCGGCGACCGGCCGGCTGGCGCGGGGGGCCGCGCCGGCTCTGGTCGACGCCGTCGCGGAACTCCGGTTTCGGTCGGGGACGGCGCCGCACGTCACGGTGATCGGGCACAGCTACGGCGCCGTCATCGTCGCGCTGGCGGCATCGGAGCTGGCCGCCGACGACGTGGTGCTGCTCGCGAGCCCGGGCGCGCGGGCGCGCGACGTCACCGGGCTGCGCACGTCCGCGCGGGTGTTCGCGGCGCGCGGCGCCGAGGACTGGATCCGGTTCGTGCCGCACCTGGCGGTCGGCGACCTCGGGCACGGTACGGACCCGGCGGCACCGGAGTTCGGGGCGCGGCTGATCCCGGCCGACGACGTCCGGCGGCACGACGGCTACTTCCACCCGGGCTCGGCGGTGCTCGCCGCGATCGCCGCCGTGGTGACCGGGGCACGGGACGGGGCGACGGCGTGAGGCGGCATCCCGTGGCGACGGTGGTCGCCACCTCGGCCGGCATCGTCTGCGTCGTCACCCCGTGGATGCTGGAACCGCCGCTGTGGGTGCGGCTGCTGGCCGGCCTGCTGACCGCCGCGACGTGGTGGTGCGCGGCACGGCTGGTGGGAGCCGTCGTCGCGGGGGTGCGGAACGTGCTCCACGGGCGGGCCCGGTCGGCCGGCCTGGCGGTGGGCATGGCGGCGGTGCTCGTGGTGGCCGGGTGCGGGGCAGCGCCCCCGCCCGCACCTGCCGCGGCGCCCGCCTGGGTGCCGGTCGTCGCGTCGGCGCCCGACGTGCCGGCCGGAACACCCGTCCGCGTGCGGATCGACCTGGCCGACGCGCCGACCGACGAGACGCGGGCCCGGCTGGCCGTCGAGGAGCTGATCGGCGCCGGCGGGCTGACGCGCACGACGGTCGTGATCGCCGTCCCCACGGGATCGGGCTGGGTGGACGAGGACGCGATCGCCGCGGTGGAGGAGCTGACCGGCGGGGACCTCGCGACCGCGACCGTGCAGTACGCGCAGCGCCCGAGCTGGGTGGAGTACCTGCTCGGCACCGACCGGGCGGAGAGGTCGGCGACGGCCCTCCTGGATGCGGTCCGGGCCCAGCTGGCGACCCTGCCCGCCGGCGAGCGACCGCGGCTGCTGATCTTCGGGGAGAGCCTGGGTGCGACCGCCGCGGCCGCGGCGGTGACCGAGGTCGGCGGCGTCGACGGCTGCCTGCTGGCCGGGCGGCCGGGATCGGCGGGCTCGTCCCCGGTATCCAGGTGCACCGACGTCCGCAACGAGGACGACCCCATCCCGGAATGGCACCCCGGCCTGGTGCTGGCCCCGCGCGGTGACCTGCCGTGGCTGCCGGCGGTGACGTTCTGGCAGGTGACCGCCAGCCTCGTCACGGCCCTCGACCACCCGCCCGGCGCCGGGCACCGCTACGGCATGAGCCTGGCCGACGACTGGGCTCGGATGCTGTGACGCCGAGGACCGGCACCGGAAACGCGGCAGCCCCGCCACGACCGGAGTCGTCGCGGGGCTGCCCTCGCTCACCTCAGATGCTCAACCCGCCGCAACCGCTGCTGCAGTCGACGGTCCAGATCGAGCGGGCCAGCGCGCTGAACCGGGCGGACGGCAGGAGCCGCTCCCCGCGCGGGCCGCGGACCGTGCCGTCGGACCCACCGGCCGGCGGGGTGCCGCCCGGTGCGGCCACCCCCGGCTCGGTGCCCGGGGCCGACGGTGCGGGCGCCGTCGGGCTGGGCGCCGTCGGGCTGGGCGCCGTCGGGGCCGGCGCCGTCGGGGCCGGCGACGAGGTCGCCGTCACCAGGGTCAGCCCGCCGCCGAGCACCGTCGACGAGCGGTCCGGCGCGAAGACGTGGACGTCGTAGACGCCCGCCACCAGCTTCGGCGACTCGAAGACGATCTCCGTGCCGCTGAGGCCGACGATCCGCACCGCCGTGCTGCTCCCCACGCGCACCAGCACCCCGGACTGGAAGCCCGAACCGCTGATCCGCACCCGGGTGCCACCGGACGCGCTCACCACCGACGGCGAGATCGAGGTGATGCGGTACGCCCCCACCGACGGGTACTGCTTCTCCCCGCCCGTGGCCGGCTGCGGTGCCGCCGGCGCAGGAGCAGGAGCCGAGGGAGCCGGCGATGACGGAGCAGGGGCCGACGGTGCCGGGGCCGAGGGGGCCGGCGACGACGGCGTCTCGCTGCCGGGACGCGGCGTGGTCGGCGCAGTGCCGCCGCCGTCCGGGGTCCGGCCGCCGTCCACCACGGGCGACGACGGGGCGGGGGCCGGCGTCGGCGAGGTCCCCGGCGCAGGAGCCGAACCACCGGGCGCCGGTGCGCCGACGGACGGAGCCGGTGCCGACGGCGCCGGAGCACCCGGAAGAGACGGCGCCGGAGCGGTCGGGTACGTGGGAGCCGGCGTCGGGGAGGTCCCCGGCGCGGGAGCCGAGCCACCGGGCGCCGGGCTGCCGACCGACGGCGCCGGCGTGCTCCCGCCGGACGGCGGAACCGGTGTCCCCGGGGACGGCTCGGGCGCCGGGTCGGCGCTGCGCTGCGCCTCCTCGCCGACCAGCAGCGGGGCGGCGTAGGCCATGCCGAGCGCCTCGCCGTCCTTGGCCAGCTGGACCACCAGCACGTACCGGCCGTCCTGCAGCTCGGTGCTCGGCGTCAGCACCAGCGAGCCCAGCCCCTCCCGGTTCCCCAGGGAGAAGCGGGCCTCGCCGGCGTCGTCGGTCGTCGCCGTCTGGCCGTTCAACGTGATCGCGTGCTGCGTCAGCGCCAGGACGTCGCCGCCGTGCTCCATGCCCAGCGAGATCCGCGCCTCGTAGGCACCGCCCGGCACCGAACCGCTGGCGACGACCTGCGGGGTCACCGTCCCGGCCATCGCGGTCATGTTCGTGAAGCGGTACCGCACCGGCGCCGCTGTCTCCCCGAACTTCGTCAGCGACAGCCGGCCGCCGGTCACCGACCTGCCGGCAAAGGCCGGCAGGGGCTCGACGTCGGCGAGCAGCCGCTGCACCACCTCGGGTGCGGACGCCTCGCGGTCCAGCCCCTTGTAGAGCGCTGCTGCCGCGGCCACCTGCGGCGCCGCGATCGAGGTGCCGCTCACGAGCTTGTACCAGCCGTCGGGCGTCGTGGAGAACACGAGCGTCCCGGGGGCGAACAGCTCCACCGTGCCCGCCCCGTAGGCGGAGAAGTCGCTGACCGTGTCGGCGGCCGTGCTGGCGCCCACGGTGATGACGTTGGGCCGGTTGATGCTCGCCGGGTACACCGGCGAGGTGTCGCGGTTGGCGCTGTCGTTGCCGGCCGCCACCACGACGACGACGCCCCTGCTGTTGGCGTAGTCGATCGCCTCGGTCAGGATCGCCGCGCCCCCGGGGCCGCCCCAGGAGGCGTTGATGACGTCGGCGCCGTTGTCCGCCGCGTAGCGGATCGCCTGCGCGCCGAGGTAGAGGTCGACGCTCCGCCCGGCGCCGATGACCAGCGGCATGATCGAGACGTCCGGCGCCACACCCGCGGTGCCCTGGCCGTTCCCGGCGCGGGCGCCGACGGCTCCGGCCACCGTGGTGCCGTGCGAGTTGTCCAGCCCGGCGTTCGTGACGTCGGCGGAGTTCGTGTAGAAGTTCCAGCCGTGGCAGTCGCCCGGCTTGCCGTTGGCGTCGGTGTCACCGGTGCCGCAGGGCTGATCGGGGTTGGTCCACAGCGCGCCCTGCAGGTCGGGGTGGCCGGCCGCGAACCCGCTGTCCAGGACGGCGACGGTGAGCCCCCGGCCGGTGCCGGCCCGCCAGCCCTCCGGCGCGGAGACGTCGGCCTCGGCCACCCCGCTCTGCCCGTGGAAGTTCGAGCCGGTGTTGCTGAGGTTCCAGCCGTAGGTGCTCCAGTACGGGTCGGAGACCGACTCGCCGAACACCTCGCCGGGCTCCGAGAGCTGCACCTGCGCGCCGGCCAGCAGGTCGGTGACGACGGAGGGAACGAGGTCCTTCCCGGCGACCAGCGCGGAGCCGTCGAACAGCGACTGCGCCGACGCGATCGCCGGGTGGGCGTCCAGCAGCGTCACCTGCTCGGCCGTGACCCCGCCGTCCAGCGTGACGACGAGGCGGGTGAGCCCGTCGCCGGCCGGGCCGAAGTCCTCGAGGACCGGCACCGCCGGTGCCGCGGAGGCGAGCGTGCCGATGGCGGCCGTGCCCCCGAATCCCAGTGCCGCGGCCGCCAGGACCGCGATCCCGCGGTACCCCCTGCCGGCCGATCGGCCTGCCGTGTCCCTCATGCGTCACCCGATCCGTCGTCGAGACCTCTTCCTGGAGGACCTCGGCGCGCACCGGGCGGTGCTGGATAGCTCGAAGGAGGGATCTACGGCAGCGGCTGCCCCCGCGACCGGCGATAGGTGGCGGGGTGGGTCAGTCCTTCAGCGAGCGGATCCACAGCGCCGCCGCGCCGTAGGCCAGCGAGCTGGTGATCGCCCGCGTCGTGGTCCGGCCACCCGCCTGGCCCGCCGCCGCGAGCGCAGTCAGCGTGTCGAGCAGGTTCATCGCCGCCACGGCGGCCAGCCCGCGGTCGACCTCCTCGTCGGTCTTCGCGGTCAGCGCCAGCGCGGATACCACCAGCGCCCGGCTGCCGAACAGCCGCTGCAGCTGCAGGCCCGACGGCGTCACCGGCACGCCGTAGCTGTTCGCCACCGCCCGCGGCGCCAGGACGCTCATCGCCCCGAACGCCGCCCCGACGGCGCCCAGCGCCTGCGCCATCGACCTCTTCGAGGTTCCCGCTGCGGTCTTCTTCCTGAACATCGCGAACTCCCAGGTACGAGGACAGACGGCGGCGGCTCACCGCCACCGGCCACTCAACCAGCGCCGCGCCCCACCCGCAGCGCGAGCCGGGCGCTCCGCCGTTAGCGTCCCGACCATGACCGCCGACCGCCGTTCCCGGTAGACCGTGCCGCCGGCCGTCGAGCTGCAGCACCGCCCCACCCCGTGGGGCGTGCTGCGCAGCCGCGTGACCGGCACGGCTCGCCCCGGTGTCGCGGAGGTCGTCGTCGTCCCGGGCCTCGCCGTCGCCAACTACCTGCAGCCCGCCGTCGAGGCACTCGGCGCCTGGACCCGCGCCCACCTCGTCGAGCTGCCCGGCTTCTCCGGCAGCGGCGAGCCGCCGCACCCGATGGACGTCGCCCAGCACGCCGACGCGGTCGCCTCCTGGCTCGCCGCGGGCGGGCCCGAGCACCCGGTGCTCGTCGGGCACTCCAGCGGCACGCAGGTCGCCGCCCACGTCGCGGCTCGCGAACCCGGGCGGGTGCGCGCGCTGGTGCTCGCCAGCCCGACCGTCGACCCGGCCTACCGCAGCATGCGCCGGGTCCTGCTCGCCTGGCGGCGCAACCACGAGCTCGAGCCTCCGGAGCTCGACGTCCAGCACACCCCCGACCGGCGCCGTGCCGGGCTGCGGCGGGTCCGGCACACCCTGGCCGCCCACCTCGCCGACCGCCTGGAGGACACGATCCAGCGGGTCGACTGCCCCGTGCTCGTCCTCCACGGCGACCGCGACCGCCTCTGCACCGAGGCCTGGGCGCGCGAGCTCAGCACCCGGGCGAGGGACGGCCGGTTCCGCAGCGTCCCCGGCGCGCACAGCTTCGTCTGGACGGCACCCGACGCGTGGTCCGCCCCCATCGCCGAGCTCGCCGGCGCCCCGCCGCTTCCCGCGTGACACCGAGCCCGGCGGCGATTGACCCCCCGGGAGCCGGACGCCACGATGGCCGGACCGCCGACCCCGCCGGGCGGCCTGCGATGACCGTGAGGGAGACCATGAGCGGCACGGAGACGATCCAGATCCCCCACCTCGGTGGCTCGACCATCGGCTACCGGCTCGGCAGTGCGTACGACGCGTCACTCCCGACGCTGGTGATGGTCAACTCCTTCACCACCTCCGTCGAGCTGTACCGGCCCCAGTTCGCGGACGAGCAGCTCTCCGCCACCGCCAACCTGCTCGCCATCGAGCCCTACGGGCACGGTGCCACCCGCGCCTCGTACCGGCAGTTCACCTACTGGGACACGGCCGTCGCCGGGCTGCAGGTGCTCGAGGCGCTCGGCATCCCGCAGGCATTCGTGCTGGGAACCTCCCAGGGCGGCTGGGTCGCGGCACGCATGGCCATGCTCGCTCCCGACACCATCAGGGGCATCGTCCCGCTCGGCACCTCGATGGACTTCGAGAGCCAGCGCAGCCGCGAACTGGGGTGCTGGGACGGGGTCGCGTTCTGCACCCCCGCCATCGACGCGCTCGCCGAGCCCGTCGGGAACGACTGGACCGTCCCGGTCGAGCTCGTCGACGCCACCCTCGCGGAGGGCATGGGCGACGACGTCCCGGCCGACGAACGCGCGTTCTGGCACCGGGAGCACCAGGAGAACTACGCCGGCGACGCCGGACGGCAGCGGCTCCGGATCAGCAGCATCAACCTGCGTGACCGGGACGGCCTGCACGGCCGGCTGGACGGCGTCCGGTGCCCCGTCCTGTGGATGCACGGCACCGCGGACCGGGTCTACTCGGTCGCGAACGCCCAGGCCGAGATCGAACTCTTCGTCAACAGCGCCGGCGCCGAACTCCGCGTCGTCGAGGGCGGCCAGCACTTCCTCAGCGCCACCCACCCCGAGGTGGTGAACGCCGCGACGGTCGAGTTCATCGACCGCTGGAAGTAGCGCCCGACGGCCACCTGATCGGGCGACGCGTCGCAAGTCGACCGTCCCGCCGGCGCGCTAGGGTTGACGGGTTCCAGAACGCCCCGTGTGTAACTACCTGCTGCCGGCCCCGCCGGCGGATCAAGGCGGCACGCCCGATCCGCCCAGCAGAGGTCATGTTCCACACGCGCCCCACCGACTCCGCGGTGCTCCGCTCCGCCGGTCTCTCCTACTTCCCGCTCGCGTTCATCGCGCGGCTGCCGTTCGCGATGATGGTCGTCGGCGTCCTCACCCTCGTCGTCGCCGAGCGCGGCTCGGTGACCCTCGGCGGCCTCAACTCCGCCTGCGCCGGCCTGGGCACCGCACTCGCCGGCCCCCTGCTCGGTGCCGCGGTCGACCGCTTCGGGCAGCGCCGGGTGCTCGTCCCGGTGGGCCTGGTGAACGCGAGCCTGCTGGGCGTCTTCCCGCTGGTCGTCGCGAGCACCGCGGCCGACGCCGCGCTGCTGGCGCTGTCGGTCCTCATCGGCGCCTCCGCACCGCAGATCGCCCCCATGTCACGCACCCGGCTCATGGCGATCATCCGCCGGTCGGTGCACCACGACCGCCGCGAGCGGGTGGTCAACGGCACGATGGCCTACGAGTCCGCCGCCGACGAGATGGTCTTCATCGTCGGCCCCTTCCTCGTCGGGCTGCTCGCCACCGCGATCGCCCCGTGGGTCGCCATCGCCGGCGCCTCGGCGCTGACGTTCGTGTTCGTCACCGCGTTCGCCCTGCACCCCACCGGCCGGCTGCACCCCGGCACGGACCCGACGGCGGCCGCGCGGGCGCCCGTCCGCGAGCTCACCCGCTTCCCGCTGCTCACCGTCGTCGTCGGCACCCTCGGCGTCGGCCTGTTCTTCGGCGCCACCCTGACCTCGCTCACCGGCTTCCTGGCGGTCGACGGCGACGGCGACAGCGCCGGCCTGCTCTACGGCGTCATGGGCATCGGGTCGGCCGTGCTCGCGCTCGGCACCGCGGCCCTGCCGGTGCGCTTCTCGCTGCGGGCGCGGTGGCTCGCCTTCGGGTCGCTGCTGCTCGCCGGCGCGATCGCCTACGCGTGCGCCGGGTCGGTGCCGGCGCTCGTGGCCGCCCTCGCGGTGCTCGGCTGCGGCGTCGGGCCGACGCTGGTCACCCTGTACAGCCTTGCCGCGGCGCTGAGCCCGGCCGGCCGCTCGGCGACCACCATGACGATGCTCGGGTCCGCCGTCGTCGTCGGCCAGGCGGTCGCCTCCGCGCTCACCGGCGTGCTCGCCGATGCGCTGGGCGCGGGTACCGCGCTCGCCGCCCCCGCCGTGGCAGCCGCCCTCGTGGTCGCCGCCGGCGCGGCGCACGCGGCATCGGTGCAGCGGAGCGCCGTACGTCCGGAGCCCGAGCCGGTCCCCGTCCAGGTATAGCGACCGGGGACGACAGCAGGTCCGCGGCCGCTCTGCCTCTGAGTGCCACGGCACTCAGAGGCAGAGCTCGCGCGGGACCGCACATTGCGTGAGGGCGCGCGCGAGCTCTCGCGTACCGGAACGAACTCGCTTGCCGCTGGATCGCCGGAGGCCTTGACCGGTCCTCCGGCCCCCGAGAGCGTGGGTCGCCTGCTCGAACACCGCGAGTGACGAGGACGGCGATGGCTTCCTACGTGTACCGATGCGACGACCACGGGCTGACGGAGCGCTCGCTCCCGATCGGCACCGCCGAGCCGACCACCTGCTGCCCCACCTGCGGATCCGCCGCGGTGCGGGTCTTCACCCCGCCGCGCATCTCCTTCGGCGACCCCACGCGGCGCGCCCTGATCGACCGGACCGAGCGGACCCGCGACGAACCCGAGGTGGTGTCCTCCCCCGGCCCGCGCCCGACCCGCCGCCCCCCGGTCGCCGCCAACCCCGCGCTCCGCCGCCTGCCCCGGCCCTGAGCCGGGCGTCGCCCACCGGAACGAGCAGACCGCTCCGCCTCCCAGCGATGAAGGGACGTCCTCATGGCCAGCGTCGGACTGCTCTACGTCGGGGCCGTGCTGATCCTGAACGGGCTGATGCTGCTCGGGTGGGTGGACGCCCGCGCGGCCGCGCCGCTGAACTTCTTCGTCGGCGGGCTGCAGGTGCTCACGCCGACCTTCCTGATCGTCACCTCCGGCGGTGACCCCGACACGATCCTCGCCGCCTCGGGCCTGTACCTGTTCGGCTTCACCTACCTCTACGTCGGGTTCAACCTGCTGGGCGACCTGGACGGCACCGGGCTCGGCTGGTTCTCCGCGTTCGTCGCCTGCTGCGCCCTGGTCTACGCCGGGCTCAACTTCGGGCGCCTGGACGACCCTGCGTTCGGCGTGATCTGGCTCTACTGGGCGGTCCTGTGGGCGCTGTTCTGGGTCGTCCTCGGGCTCAAGCGCGAGGAGTGGACCCGGTTCACCGGCCTCGTGGCCGTCGTCGCCGGTGTGTTCACCGCCGCCGTCCCCGCGTTCCTGCTGCTCACCGGCGTCTGGGGCGACTACCTCACCGAGTCGGCGGTCGCCCTCGCCGTCATCTGCCTGGCGTCGCTGGCGCTCGCCCCGCGGCTGCGCGAACCGGCGGCCACCGAGGCGACGGCGCCCGCGCCGGAGCTGCGGGAGGGCGACGTGCCGCCGTCCCCCCGCTCCGGGACCCCCACCGCCCACGAGAGGCGGTGACGCCGATCCCGCACGCCGCACCCGCTCGCACCCGGACGCGCACCACCTGTGACCTGGAGGTCCCCCGTGCCGAAAGTCGTGTACCCCCTCGACTCGTCGAAGAAGTTCACCGAGCAGCAGTACGTCGGGCACAACCGCTGGCACCCCGACATCCCGGCCAACGTCACCGTGCGCCCGGGTGACACCTTCCGCGTCGACTGCCGTGAGTGGTTCGACGGCGCCATCCACAACGACGACTCCGCCGACGACATCCGCGACGCGCCGCTGTCGACGGTGCACTGCCTGAGCGGGCCCTTCCACGTGGAGGGCGCGCAGCCGGGTGACCTGCTGATCGTCGACATCCTCGACGTCGGCCCGATCCCGCAGGAGGACTCCGGGCCGCTCGCCGGCCAGGGCTGGGGCTACACCGGCATCTTCGCCAGGCAGAACGGCGGTGGCTTCCTCACCGACCAGTTCCCCGACGCCTACAAGACGATCTGGGACTTCTCCGGGCAGACCGCCACCTCCCGGCACATCCCGGGCGTCTCCTTCACCGGCATCGTCCACCCCGGGCTCATGGGCACCGCGCCGTCGGCCGAGCTGCTCGCCCGCTGGAACCGCCGCGAGCAGGCGCTGATCGACACCGATCCCGACCGGGTGCCGCCGCTGGCGCTGCCCCCGCTCCCCCAGGACGCCATCCTGGGCACGCTCCAGGGCGCCGACTACGACCGGGTGGCCGGCGAGGCCGCGCGCACCGCGCCGCCGCGGGAGAACGGCGGCAACCAGGACATCAAGAACCTCACCAAGGGCAGCCGGATCTTCTACCCGGTGTTCGTCGACGGCGCGAAGCTCTCGCTCGGTGACCTGCACTTCAGCCAGGGCGACGGCGAGATCACCTTCTGCGGCGCGATCGAGATGGGCGGCTTCATCGACCTGCACGTCGACGTCATCAAGGGCGGCATGGAGACCTACGGCGTCAGCGAGAACGCCATCTTCCTGCCCGGCAACGTCGACCCGCGGTACGAGCGCTGGCTGGCGTTCTCCGGCACGTCGGTGACCCTGGACGACGAGCAGCGCTACCTGGACTCGCACCTCTCCTACCAGCGCGCCTGCCTGCACGCGATCGACTACCTGACCAAGTTCGGCTACACGCCGGAGCAGGGCTACATGATCCTGGGGGCCGCACCGATCGAGGGCCGGCTCTCCGGGGTCGTCGACATCCCGAACTCGTGCTCGACGGTCTACCTGCCCACCGGCATCTTCGACTTCGACGTGGAGCCCGCGGCGTCGGGCCCGACCCGCATCGACCCGGGCATGGGGGTGCCCCGGTCCAGCTTCTGAGCCGGCCCGGTCTGTCGGGGCCCACGGGACAGCGGCCTCGCCTCCCCGCCCGCGTGCCGCCCGCACGCGGGCGGGGCCCGGTCACGACGACGGGAAGCGCGTCCCCAGCTCGTTCAGCGGGGCCGGCCGGGAGAACAGCCAGCCCTGCGCGTAGTCGCAGCCCATGGCCTGCAGCGCCGCGCGGTGCCCCTCGGTCTCGACCCCCTCGGCGGTGACCACCAGCCCGGCGCCGCCGGCGAAGTCGACGAGCAGCTGCACCAGGGCCCGGTCGCGGTCGTCGGTGAGGATGCCCTGCACGTACGAGCGGTCGATCTTCAGGCCGTCGGCGCGCACCTCGCGCAGGTGGCGCAGCGACGTCCCGCCGGCACCGACGTCGTCGAACGTGACCTTGTAGCCGGCGGCGCGCAGCTGCTCGAGCGGTTCTACCGCGGCGTGCAGCTGGTCGACCAGCAGCGACTCCGGCACCTCCACCCGCACCAGCGCCGGGTCGAGGCCGGCGGCACCTGTGGCGTCGGAGAGCACCGTGCCCAGGCCCGGGGTGAGCAGCCGGTCGGTGCTCACGTTGACGTTCAGCGCGACGCAGCCCGCCTCCGGGCCACGTTCCCCCTGCCAGGCAGCGAACTCCCGCGTCGCGGTGCGCAGCACCCAGTCGTCGAGGGCGGTGAGCTGACCCGACCGGGCGGCCGAGGCGAGGAAGGCGTCGGGCGCCAGCAGGCCCAGGCGCGGGTGCTGCCAGCGGACCAGCGCCTCCACGCTGCCCAGCCGGCCGTCGGCCAGCCGCACGATCGGCTGGTAGAGCAGCAGGAACTCCCCGCGTTCCACGGCCTGGGACACGCTGGTACCCGCGAGCGGATCGGCGTCCACCGCCGTCGTCACCAGGACCGGGCCGCTGACGTGGTCCCCGCCGTTGCGCTTGCCCGTGTACATGGCCAGGTCCGCCGCCCGGACGAGCTCACCCGGGTCCACGGAGCCGCCGGCGCTCACCGCGAGCCCGGCGCTGACCCGCACCCGCTGCGCGACGCCGTCGTCCCGGCTGATCGCGGCCACGGCCCGGTGCATGCGGACGGCGATCGAGCGGGCGATGTCGGTGTCGGGTGCCCCGTCGCGGCGGGCCAGGGAGGTGTCGATGTCGAGGCACGCGGCGAACTCGTCGCCACCGAGGCGCGCGACCAGGTCCACCGGCCGGGCGGCCTCGGTCAGCGCGGCCGCCACGTCGCGCAGGAGCGCGTCCCCGCGGTCGTGCCCGAGGTCGTCGTTGACCGACTTGAACCCGTCCAGGTCGAAGTAGACGACGGCGGTCTGGTGCCCGGGCTGGGTGGCGCTGCGCCGGCAGGACTCCTCGACCCGGCCGAAGAACGCGTGCCGGTTGGCCAGGCCGGTGAGCGGGTCGCGCAGCGCCTGGCCGGCGAGCGCGCGGGCCAGCGCGGAGAGCAGCACGGGCATCGGGACGGCCCGCACGCCGTCGGCGCCCAGCACGAGGACGTGGTCCTGCACGTGCTCCGGGTCCCGGGTGATCGCCCGGCTGGACGCCTCGATGACCGTCGTCGTCGCCGGCAGGGTCAGCGCGTCCCACTGGGCGACGTCGGACAGCCGCCGGCGCCCGTACAGCGAGCGGCCGTAGCCGTAGGCCCCGCTCATCAGCGCCTCGAAGCGGCTGCGCTCGACCAGCCCGACCACGCCGTCGACGTCGGGGTGGGCGATGACCGCGCACCCGGCGTCGCGCGCCTGCCCGAAGACCCGGTCGAGCTCCTCGCAGCTGCCGGCGCCGGGCAGCACGGGCACCGCGCGGGCCAGGACGCCGAGGGTGAAGGTCTCGCCGGCCTCGCCCTCCGGGTGCAGGGCACCGAGACCGTCCTCGACCGTCGTCAGGTGAGTGATCACAAGATCACATCGACGCGCGGAGGTGCGGAACCGGAGGGCGGACCGCTAATCTCACCCGGGCGGGTGGCTGACCTGCGGATTTCCTGTGGTGCGGGTCACCTCCCGCGCCGAGCCGGGGCGCCGCCACGGCCCCGGGCCGGTGGCCGGTCAGACCCCGAGGTGCGCCAGCGCCTGCAGCAGCAGGGTGCTCTGCCCGTTGGTCAGCTCGGCCAGCACCGCAGGATCGCGCGCCTCCAGCGGCGAGAACCAGGTCAGCTCCAGCGCGTCCTGCTGCGGCGAGCAGTCCCCCTCGACCGGCACCACGTAGGCCAGCGACACCGCGTGCTGGCGCGGGTCGTGGAACGGCGTCACCCCCGGCGTCGGGAAGTACTCGGCGACGGTGAACGGCTGCGGCGCGGGCGGGACCCGCGGCAGCGCGAGCGGGCCGAGGTCCTTCTCCAGGTGCCGCAGCAGCGCCGCCCGCACCCGCTCGTGGTACAGCACCCGCCCCGACACCAGCGCCCGCTTGATCTGCCCGTCCTCACCGGCGCGCAGCAGCAGCCCGATCGCCGTCACGGTGCCCTGCTCGTCCACCCGCACGGGCACCACGTCGACGTACAGGATCGGCAGCCGCTCGCGCGCCGCGTCCATCTCCTCGCGGGCCAGCCAGCCCCCGCCTGTCGCCGTCGTCAGCTCGGTCATGGGAACTGTCTAGCCGATGCCCCCAGCAGGCCGACACCCGCGCGGCCGGACGGCGGACGTGCTCCCCGTCACGTGGGCGGCGCCGATCCGAGCCCCGACCGGAGCCCTTCCGCTTCCGCACCCCCAGGAGTAGGCACGTGACCATGACCGCCGTCACAACCGGTACGACCACCCACCCGCTCGCCCGGCTGACGGGCGAGGAGATCACCGCCGCGACGGCGATCGTCCGCGCCGCCGGCCTCTGCGCCGAGTCCAGCAAGTTCGTCTACGTCGGGCTCGAGGAGCCGCACAAGACGCAGGTGCTGGCCTGGCGGCCGGGCGACGCCGTCGAGCGCCGGGTCCGCGCGCTGCTGCTCGACCGCGCCACCGGCGCCGGCCACGACGTCACCGTCTCGCTGACCGCCGGCACCGTCGTCCGGGACGTCGAGCTCGACGCCGTCGCCGACGGGCAGGTGCCGATCCTCGACGCCGAGTTCGAGTCGATCGAGCCGATCCTCGCTGCCGACGAGCGCTGGGTCGCGGCGATGGCGAAGCGGGGGCTCGACGTGGCCGACGTCCGCGCCGTGCCCCTGTCGGCCGGGTCCTACTTCGCCGACGAGCGAGGCCACCGGATCGTCCGCGTGCTCGGCTTCCACCAGGCCGACGAGGCCGACCTGCCCTGGGCCCACCCGGTCGACGGCGTGGTCGCGTTCGTCGACATCACCCGCGGCGTGGCGACGGCGGTGCAGGACCACTTCGACCTGGCGGTGCCCGCCGAGCGCGCCGACCTCACCCCCGACGTGCACCCCGCGCCGGTCCGCGACCTCAAGCCGATCGAGATCGTCCAGCCGGAGGGGCCGAGCTTCACCGTCGACGACGACGAGGTCACCTGGGCCGGCTGGCGCTTCCGCATCGGCTTCGACATGCGCGAGGGGCTGATCCTCAACCAGCTCTCCATCGACGGCCGCTCGGTCATCCACCGCGCCTCGATCTCGGAGATGGTGGTGCCCTACGCCGACCCCTCGCCGGTGCGGTTCTGGCAGAACTACTTCGACACCGGCGAGTACCTCTTCGCCCGCTACACCAACTCCCTGGAGCTCGGCTGCGACTGCCTCGGCGAGATCCGCTACTTCGACGCCACGATCGCCGACGAGGACGGCGCCCCGCGCACGATCCGCAACGCCGTCTGCATGCACGAGGAGGACTACGGCGTCCTCTGGAAGCACACCGACATGTTCAACGGGATGGCCGAGACACGGCGCCAGCGCCGGCTGGTGATCAGCTTCTTCACCACCATCGGCAACTACGACTACGGCTTCTACTGGTACCTCTACCTCGACGGCACGATCCAGCTGGAGAGCAAGGCCACCGGCATCGTGTTCACCTCCGCCTACCGCGGTGAGGAGCACCCGTACGCCACCGAGATCGCCCCCGGCCTGGGCGCGCCGTACCACCAGCACCTGTTCTCCGCGCGGCTGGACATGGCCGTCGACGGCGTCGACAACACCGTCTACGAGGTCGACGCCGTCCGGCAGCCGGTCAGCGAGGTCAACCCGTACGGCAACGCGTTCACCCGCCGGATGACGCCGCTGACCTCCGAGGCGGAGGCCGCGCGGCTGGCCGACGGCACCGTCGGCCGGGTGTGGCACGTGGTCAACGAGTCGAGGAGGAACCGGCTGGGCCAGCCGGTCGGCTACGCGCTGCACCCCGAGGGCGGTCCGGTGCTGCTGGCCGACGAGTCCTCGTCGGTGCACGCCCGGGCCACCTTCTCCACCAAGCACCTGTGGGTCACGCAGTACGACCCGGCGGAGAAGTACGCGGCCGGCGACTTCGTCAACCAGCACCCCGGCTCGGCCGGCCTCCCGGCGTTCGTCGCCGACGACGCGCCGCTGACCGACACCGACGTCGTCCTGTGGCACACCTTCGGGCTGACGCACTTCCCGCGGCCGGAGGACTGGCCGGTGATGCCGGTCGACTACGCCGGCTTCACGCTCAAGCCGGTCGGGTTCTTCGACCGCAACCCCGGCCTGGGCGTGCCGAGGTCGGCGTCGTCGCACTGCGCGTCGGGGGCGGACGAGGCCCCGAGCGGGCACTGCTCGTGACCGCCGCCGTGGCCCGCGCGGTCGCGTCTCCCGCGGGCGCGCTGATGTCGCCCGGGCCGGCGCTCGTCTCCGGCCAGCTGCTGGTCGCAGCGACTGCGACGCTGCGCCGCTGACCCGCCGCGCACCGCCCCGGGGTCCGCACGGGCTCCGGGGCGGTGCCGCGTCCCGAGCACGCGGAGCCTGGCCGATTCCGCCGGCGGGCGGCGTGGGCCGTTCCCTCCCGGCGCCGCGGAGGCCATGCTGCGGAGAGCCCGACGGGACCTGCACCACCACGGGGTGCGGCGCGTGTGGCAGCTTGGTCCCCCGGAGATCGGCTGCAGAAGGTGGAGGACGTCGCACGGTGACGATCGGCGCGAGCGTGTCCCCCCACGTCGAGGAAGCCGTGGCGCTCGCCGAGGATCTCGTCGACGCCTGGGGCAGCTGGGGCCCCAACATGACCCCGGACGCCCGGCAGGTCGCGTTCATCAGCGACCGCTCGGGCACTCCGCAGCTGTGGCTCCAGGACGTCGTCCTCGACGGCGAGCAGCCGCCGGCCCGGCACGTCCCGCTGTCCGACGACCCGGTCATCTCGGTGCGGTGGGCGGCCGACAGCCGCTGGCTGGCGTGCGAGGTGGCCACCGACGGTGGCGTCCGGACGGCGGTGTGGGTGGTCCGGCCCGACGGCTCGGACGCCCTCCGGATCGCCGGCAACTCCGACGAGCACGCCGAGCTCGGCCCGTGGACCCGTAGCGGTCACCGCGTCGTGGTGACCCTCCCCGGGATGGCGGCCGACGTCCCCACCCGCGCCTACCTCGCCGACCCCGCCACCGGCCGGCTCGACCCGCTGGCCGAGGGCGACCTGATCCACGTGCTCGACGTCTCCCTCGAGGAGCGGTTCATCGTCATCCGCGACGGCGAGCGGGGGCAGCAGTACGTCGTCGTCGTCGACCGGCTCAGCGACGAGGACTTCAGCGCACTCCCCCACGGGGCCACCGGCTCCACGGACGTGGCGCTGATCCGGCCGGCGCCGGAGGACCACAGCGGGCCGGTCTACGTGTACCTCGCCTCGGACGTGGGCCTGCCCCGCCGGCAGCTCATCGGGCTGCCGTTCGGGCCGAACGGCTGGCGCGGTGAGCCGCGGACCCTCGCGGCCCGGGAGGACGCCGAGCTGGAGGACATCGACGCCGACGACGCCGGCGGGCTGCTGCTCCTGGTGTGGAACGTCGCAGGGCGCAGCGAGCTGGAGCTGATGGACACCGCCACGGGCGGGCGCACACCGATCTCCGGGTTGCCCGGGCTGGTGGCCGCCGACCCGGTGCTCAGCCGCGACGGCTCCAGCGTCGTGCTCGGCGTGCAGGGGCCCACGCGCCCGCGGGAGCTGTGGCACCTGGACACCACCACCCACGCCTGGACACGGGTCACCTCCGCGCCGCCACTGCCCAGGCGCCGGCTCGTCGTCCCGAGCCTGGAGAGGTTCACCGGCCGCGACGGCCTGCCGTTGAGCGGCTGGCTCTACCGCGCCCCGGGCCGGCTCAACGGCCCCGGTCCGGTCGCGATCTACCTGCACGGCGGCCCCGAGGACCAGGAGCGGCCCGCCTTCGCGCCGCAGCACCAGTCGCTGGCGGCCGCCGGCGTGAGCGTGTTCGCGCTCAACATCCGCGGCTCGGCAGGCTTCGGCCGCGAGTTCGTGCACGCCGACGACCTGCACGGCCGGTACGACGCGTTCGCCGACGTCCTCGCTGCCGCCGAGCACCTCGTGGAGGCCGGCATCGCCGAACCCGGCCGGCTCGCGGTCACCGGCCGCTCCTACGGCGGCTACCTGACCCTCGCGACGCTGGCCTTCTCCCCCGGGGTGTTCTCCGCCGGGGTGGACGTCTGCGGCATGTCCGACCTGGTCACCTTCTACCGCGACAGCGAGCCGTGGATCGCCGCGGCCGCCGTGACCAAGTACGGGCATCCCGAGCGTGACCGGGCGCTGCTGGAGGACATCTCCCCCCTGTCCTCGGCCGGCAACATCGACGTCCCCCTGCTCGTCGTGCACGGCGAGCACGACACCAACGTGCCGATCGGCGAGGCGCACCAGATCGTCCGGGTCCTGCACGAGCTGGATCGGGACGTCGAGTACCTCGAGCTCGCCGGCGAGGGGCACGTCTTCCGCCAGGCGAAGTCCCGCAAGGCGCTGGCCGGCGCGATCACCCGCTTCCTCCACACCCACCTGTGCCGGGATGTGGCCCAGCCCGGCCACGACGGGAGCGGCGGGTGACGCTGCGCCGCTGATCCGCCGCGCACCGCCCCCTGCGGTTCACCCGCTGGACACGTACCGTTTCCCGTGACCGTCATCACGGGAGATCCATGACTCTGCTCCGCCGCCTCGACTCGGCCCGCCGGGCCGCCCACCAGGTCGCGCGCGCGGCCACCGGCGCCGCCGCGCTGGCCGCCGCGCCGGTGGTCGTGGGCGCCGGTCTGCTGGGCGGGACGGCGTCGGCCACCACCCGGCTCGCCCGCGCGGGGGTCAGTGGGTCGCTGCACCTCGCCCACGGCGCCGCCGTCTCCGGCACCCGCGCGGTCGGCACCCTGGTCACCGGCGCCGACCCGCTGCCCAGCGGGCACCTGCACGACCTGGTCGACGCCGCGAAGGGCCTGCTCGAGCCGGCGCCGTCCCGGCACACGCGCCGGGTCTGGGGCGACCGCGACCGCCTGCAGGTCGAGCTCGAGGAACCCACCGAGGACGACGCCCCGGCCGCCCGGGTCGCGCTGCGCCGCCACCTGGAGCGGCTCGAGGGCGTCGAGTGGGCCACGGTGAACGACGTCGTCGGCCGGGTGCTGGTCGCCGTCGACGCCCGCCGGGTCGGCCTCGAGGACGTCGTCGGCGTGGTCACCGAGATCGAGCAGGCCCGCGGCGGCACCGGCGTCTTCCCGCAGCGCCCCGACCACCCGGCCGACGTCGAGCCCTTGCTGGCCGCCGTCCTCGCCGCCGCCGTCGACACCGTGGCCTTCGGCGTCGCCACCGCCGCGAAGTACCTGCCGGTCCCCGCGGTGCACCGGCACGCCACCCTCGTCATGGCGCTGCTCGACACCCAGCAGTGGCTCAAGCAGGCCCTCGCCGACCGCATCGGCCCGGTGGGCACCGACCTCGTCTTCGAGGGCACCAGCGCGGTGCTGCACTCGCTCACCCAGAGCCCCACGGTGCCGGCGCTCAACGCCGCCGCCGCCGTCCAGCGGACCCTGGAGATGCGGGCCCGCCGGCAGGTGTGGCGCCGCCGCGAACGGGAGCTGTGCGGCCCCGAGCCCGACGACGACCGCGCCCCCGAGCCCCCGCCCGGCCCGCGCCCCGGCGAGCTGCCGAGAGGGCCGATCGAGACCTACCGCGACCGGCTCGGGCCCACCGAGCTCGGCGCGGCGCTGGGCCTGCTCGCGCTCACCCGCCGCCCCGGCCGCTCCGCCGACCTGCTGCGGGCGCTCACCCCCAAGGCCGCCGTGCACGGCCGGGAGTCCTTCGCCGCCACCCTCGACCTGCTGCTGTGCCGCCAGGGCGTCCTCCCGCTCGACGGCTCGGCCTACCGCCGCCTCGATCGCGTCGACACCGTCGTCATCGACGCGGCCGCCCTCTGCACCGGCCCACCGGTGGTCGTCGAGGCCACCGCGGATACCGACCGGTGGGAGGACGCCGCCGTCTGGTCGGCCGCCACCCGGCTGCTCACCGACGACGGCGCCGCCGACGACGACCGGCTCCGGCTCGGCCCGGTGCGCCGCACCGGCGACGCACCCGGGGGCGAGGTGCGCTCGCTGCTCGAGGGCCGCCGGCGGGTCGGCACCGTGACGGTCGCCGCCGAGCTCGACCCGCACGCCGAGGCGCTGCTCACCACCGTCGCCGACGCGGGGCTGCGGCTGGTGCTCACCCGGCACGTCGGCGCCCGCGACGTCACCGGGCTGGCCGACGACATGGCCGACGACGGCTCGCTCGTCGACACCGTGCGCGCGCTGCAGGCGGACGGCCACGGTGTGCTGGTGGTGTCGGCCACCGACGGGCCCGCGCTGATGGCCGCCGACGTCGGCCTCGCCCCGGTGCTCGCCGGCCACGCCCCGGCGTGGGGCGCCGACCTCGTCACCGACCCCGGACTCGCCGACGCCTGCCGCGTCGTCGCCGCCGTCCCCGACGCCAAGGCCACCAGCAGCCGGTCGGCCGGCGCCGCGCTCACCGGCAACGTCCTGGGCGGGCTGCTCGCCGCCGTGGGCAGCCCGCGGCTCGGCCAGCGCCGGGCGACGACGCCGGGCAAGTACGCCACGCTCAGCACGATGGTGGCCGGCACCCGCGCCGCCGTCCGCGCCGCCCGCCGTCCGGTGCCGGCCCCGACCGTGCACACCCCCTGGCACGCGCTCGACCCCGACGACGTCCTGCGCCGGCTGGCCGACGTCCCGGCCGGGCCCGAGCACCGGCCCGGCCGGCTGCCCGCGGCCGCGCGGCGGGCGGCCGCGCTCCCCGCCGTCCGGGTCCCGGCCCGGTTCGGCCGCACCGTCGCCGCGGAGCTCGCCGACCCGCTCACCCCGATCCTGGCCACCGGGGCCGCGGCGACCGCGGTGCTCGGCGAGATCACCGACGCGGTGCTGGTCGGCAGCGTCACCGCCATCAACGCCGTCGTGAGCGGGCTGCAGCGGATGCGCGCCGAGAGCGCCCTGGAGGCGCTGCTGCTCGAGCAGGCGCGCTGCGCCCGGCGGGAGACCGACGGCGGGTCCGAGGAGGTGCCCGCGAGCGCGCTGCGCCTGGGCGACGTCGTGCTCGTGGAACCCGGCGACGTCGTCGGCGCCGACGCCCGGCTGCTGGACGCCGAGGACCTGGAGGTCGACGAGTCGAGCCTGACCGGGGAGTCCCTGTCGGTCGCCAAGTCGGTGCCCGCGACGCCGGGGGCCGACCTCGCCGACCGCACCTGCATGCTCTTCGACGGCACCACGGTGGTCGCGGGGCGGGGCCGCGCCGTGGTCGTCGCCGTCGGCGCGGCCACGCAGGCCGGGCGGGCCGCCCGCGCCGCGGGCGGTGCGGCGCCACCGGCGGGCGTGCAGGCGCGGCTGGCCGAGCTCACCCGCGCCGTCCTCCCGCTCACCCTCGCCGGTGGCGGGGCGGTCACCCTGCTCGGCGTGCTGTGGGGCCGCCCGCTGCGCGAGTCGGTCGCCGCCGGGCTGGCGATCGCGGTCGCCGCGGTGCCCGAGGGGCTGCCGCTGGTGGCCACCGTCGCCCAGCAGGCCGCGGCCCGGCGGCTCTCCGGGCGCGGCGCGGTGGTGCGCAGCGCCCGGGTGCTCGAGGCGCTCGGCCGGGTCGACACCGTCTGCTTCGACAAGACCGGCACGCTCACCGAGAACCGGCTGCGCGTCACCCGGCTGGTCCCCCTGGACGGCGGCAGCGAGGAGGAGCTGCTCCGGCTGGCCGCCGCGGGCATGGGCAACGGCGACGACCTGTCCCACGAGACGGACCGCGCCGTGCTGGACGCGGCGGGCGACGCCTGGGACTCCCCGCCCGACGCCTGCCTGGGCTTCGCCGCCGGCCGCGGCTTCTCCGCCGCCGTCCGCGACGGCCGGCTCGTCGTGAAGGGCGCCCCGGAGACCGTCCTGCGCCGCTGCGCCGATGCCACCGAGCTGCGCGACCGCGTCCGGCAGCTGGCCGGCGAGGGGCTGCGGGTGCTCGCCGTCGCCGACCGCGCCGTCGACGGCACGCCCGACGACCTGGACGAGGCGGCCACCGGGCTCACCCTGCGCGGGCTGGTCGGGCTGTCGGACACGCTGCGGGAGTCCTCGGTGCGCGCCGTCGAGCAGCTGCGGGCCGCCGGCGTGCGTGTGGTGGTGGCCACCGGCGACCACCCCGAGACGGCGAGCGCCATCGCCGCGCAGGCCGGCGTGCCCGACGCCGACCGGGTGGTCACCGGCGCGCAGCTCGCCCGGGCCACGGACGCCGAGCGGGCGCGGCTCGTCGCGGAGACCGCGGTCTTCGCGCGGCTCTCCCCCGAGCAGAAGGTCACCCTGGTGGCCGCCCTGCGCCGCGCCGGGGCGACCCTGGCGATGACCGGCGACGGGGTGAACGACGCCGCCGCGATCCGGCTGGCCGACGTCGGCGTCGGCGTCGAGGGCGCGGAGTCACCGGCCGCCCGCACCGCCGCCGACCTGGTGCTCACCGACCTCGACCTCACCCGCCTGGTCGACGCGATCGCCGAGGGCCGGGCCATGTGGTCCCGCGTGCGCGACGCGGTGTCGGTGCTGGTCGGTGGCAACGCCGGCGAGGTCGCGTTCACCGTGCTCGGCACCGCGGTCGGGGGCCGCGCACCGGTGAACACCCGCCAGCTGCTGCTGGTCAACCTGCTCACCGACATGTTCCCGGCGCTCGCCGTGGCGGTGGCGGCTCCGCGGCAGGTGCCCGTGGGCGACGACGACGGCCCGTTCGCGGGGCACCCGCTCGCACCGGTGCTGCGGGCCGGCCCGCACCGCGGCTTCACCGCGGCGGTGCGCCGCATGGTCGTCGTGCGGGGCGCGGCGACGGCGGCCGGCGCCACGGCCGCCTGGACGGTCGGCCGGGTGACCCCGGTCTTCCCCGGTCGGGCGAGCACGATGGGGCTCGCGGCCCTGATCACCACCCAGCTGGCGCAGACCGCGTGGTCGGGCCGGCGCAGCCCGCTCGTGCTGGTCACCGTCGCCGGCTCGCTGGCCGCCCTGCTGGCGATCGTGCAGACCCCCGGCATCAACCTGTTCTTCGGCTGCACCCCGCTGGACCCGCTCTCGTGGGCGGTGGTGCTCGGCGCGGCCGTCCTGGCTGCCGCGGGCGCCGAGGTGGTGCCGGCCCTGCTCGCCCGCCGGATGGGCGCCCGGACCCCGTGACGGCGCGAGCCCCGCACCTGCGGCAGGTGCGGGGCTCGCGGCGGTGCGGGGGTCAGTCGCCGGTGTAGGCGGCGACCCCGAAGTGCTGCTCGCCGTCCTCGTCCTGCTGGACCAGCACGGTGTAGGCCTGGCCGCCGATGATCGCCGCGCAGGTGTCGCCGTCGCACTCGATGGTCTCCACCTGCCCGCCCTGCTCGGCGAGCGCGCGGGTGACCGCGGCCTCGGTGGCGGCGTTGTCGTCGTCGACCCCGCCCCGCCAGAGGATGAGACCGGCGATGGCGATCGCGGCCACCACGACGGCGATCAGCGCGGCGGTCAGCAGGCCGCGGTTGCGGCTCGCCCAGCCGGGCTTGCCGGACGGCTCCGGCTGCCCGTCCGGCGCGGGCGCCGCACCGCCGGGGACGCCGGCACCGGGCACGACCCCGCCGGGGAGGACGCCGGTGCCCACGCCGTCGGTGGGCCCGGCGGCGGCCGGCAGGGGCGGCACGGTCGCGGGATCGGGCCGGCCCGCGCCCGCCGTGGCGCCGGTCGGGTTCGGGTGGTCGGTGCTCATGGCGGAACGTCCTTCATCGGGGTGCGGGTGTCATCGGGTCCGCGGCGCGCGGGCACGCGGGGAGCCGGGGCGGCGGCCCGCTCGGCTGACGCGGGGAACCCTGCCACAGCCGCGCGGCGGAACGGCGGCGCGGGCGGCGATCCACAGTGAACTGCCAGCGGACGCGCAGCGCCCCGGACCTCGCGGCGAGGTCCGGGGCGCTGGGTGGTCAGACGGTGGTCGGCGTCCGGTCGACCGGGCGGCGGCGCACCGAGCGGACGGTGCGAGCGGCGAGCTCGCGGATCGGGCCGGTGTCCCACATCTGCCGTGGCGCCTCCGCCGGCTCCTCGGCCACCGGCTGTGCGGTGCGCACCCCCTCGCTGCGGGCGCCCTCGGTGCGGGCGGCGACCTCGGCCAGCGCCGCCCGGCGGCGGGCCAGGATCGCCTCCTTCTGCCGGTCCACCCGCTCGCGCTCGGCCAGCACCAGGAGCTCCTCCTTGGCCGCGGCCACCGTGCGTCGGGACTCCTGCGCCATCTCCTCGAGCTCGACGTCGCCGGAGTCGCGCAGCTGCACCAGCCGGTCGTAGGCGGTCGGCGGGCTGAAGTTCAGCAGCAGCTTCATGAGGACGGGCAGCACCTCGACGCACATGAACAGCAGCGAGAGCATGAACTGCGCGGCCGCCAGGGTGCCGTTCCGGTCGCCGAGCCGGTCGAGGGCCTGCAGGCGCAGCAGGATGCCGCCGGAGCCCTCGTTCTGCGTGTCGAACGCGGCCTGCAGCCGGTCCAGCTCCGCGGTCAGCCGGGTCAGCTCGGCGCGGTCGCCGTCCAGGGACGACGACGCCAGCGAGGCGCTGCGCCCCTCGGCGGCGCCGACCGCGGCGACGGCGGCGTCGAGCTCCGCGCGAGCGGAGGTGACGACGGCGGTCTGCGCGTCGGCGGCGGCCCGCGCCTGCAGGTAGGCCTCCCCGGTACCGGCGTCGCCGGTGCCGCAGGTGCCGTCCAGCTCGCACTGCGCCTTGGCGTCCAGGTCGCGCTGCAGGGCCACCGCCCGGTCGTAGGCGGCCTGCTTCTCCGTGACTCCGGCGCGCACCACCGCCAGCCCGGGGTCGGCCGCTCCCCCGCTGGCGACGACCGCCTCCTGCGCGGCGATGCGCTCGCGCAGCGCAGGTAGCCCGGCGAAGCGGCTGTCGGACTCCAGCGCCAGGCGGTGGGCGTCGGCGGCCTCGGCCTGCATCGCCACGATCTCGGCGTCGATCTCCTTGTGGAACACCTGCAGGGTCAGCGGCGTCGCCACGACGACGCCGAGCACCAGCGCCAGCCCGACGCGGGGCACGGCCATCGCGACGTTGCGCTTGAGGGAGGCGTCGTGCGCCATCCCGACCAGCAGCATCCGGTCGAGGTTGACCACGACCGCACCCCAGCCCAGCCCGACCAGCACCGCCAGCGGCCACCAGACACCCAGCGCCATGGCGACGGCGAACGCCGCGGAGACCGCGGCGAGCGCCCCCGTGCTGAGCAGGACGCCGCCCAGCGCCACGAACTTCGGCCGGGCCCCGGGCGCGGCGGCCAGCACATCCGGCCGCGCGCCGGCCAGGACGGCCAGCCCGTCGCCGATGCGCCGTCGTCGCTCGCTCATGCAGTGCCCCCCGGGCAGCGGGGGTCGTGAGAAGACCGCTACCCACCTGTTCTTATCGGCAGGCCGGGGACTGTGACGGGACGGTCACGACGTGAGCGAGCTCCCAGTCGACCGGAGCGTCAGCTGTTGGCCTCGCCCTCCTCGGTGCTGGGGGTGCCGTCCTCCCCGTCGACGCTGCCGGGATCCTCCTCGCCGGTGCCGTCGTCGGTCCCGGTGTTGTCGTCCTCGTCGATGCCACCGGTCCCGCGGTCGATCCCGTCGGCGTCCTCCTCGCCACCGTCGACCGGGTCGGGGCTGCCGACCTCCTCTTCCTGGAACACGTCCGGGACGCCCGTCCCCGGGTCCGCCTGGTCGTCCCCGCCGCAGCCGGTCAACCCCAGTCCGGCGGCGAGCACCGCACCGGCGAGCATCCTCGAAGTCCTGCGCATGGGTCCCCCTCTGGTTCGTCGAGCCTGCCGCTCCGGTGCCCGGTGACGCCGCGCCCACGCGCCCCGCACGGGAGATGACACGGCTTCGACATGAAGCCAGGTCAGGCCGCGCCGGGCGCCGTCCACCGCGGATCCCGGCCGGTCCGGCCGAGCAGCCGGTCCAGGGCGGGGGCGTCATCGGGCACCGGCACCACCGGCCCGAAGAGGCCGTCGGGCTCGTCGGTGGGATCGCTGCGGTCGCCGACGAACTCCAGGCACGCCTCGACGGCCGCCGGGTCCGGGCGGTAGGGCTGCCCGGTGGCGACGGCGAGGTCCCAGCCGTGCACGAGCACCTCGTCGAGGGCGACCAGCGCCATGGCGGCCGCGGGCATCCACACCCCGGCCACCTCGGCCTCGCCGTCGCGTGCGCCGGGCCGCCGCCACGCGGCGGCGAGCGCCTCGAGCCGCGCCGGCAGCAGCGTGCGCCAGTCGGACGCCAGGTCGGCGGCGTCCGCCTTCGGGCCACCCTCGGGCGGCGTCCGCTCCGCCGCGAGCCGGAACGCCAGGGCGAGGCCGAGCAGGTGGTCGAGCAGGCCGGCCACCGGCATGCCCGCGCACGGCGTCGGATCCTGCAGCTGGTCGTCCCGGACGCCGGCGACCACCCGCGCCAGCTCCGCGGTGGTCGGTCCCAGGTCCACGGTCGTCGTCTCCATGCGGTGCAGACGCCCCGGGCGCCGGGAACTCATCGGGTGCGGCAGGCTGGGCCGGTGAGCGACCCCTTCGACCTCCGCCGTTTCCTCGACGCCCAGGCCCAGACCTACGACCAGGCGCTGGCCGAGCTGCGCGCCGGCGCGAAGCGCACCCACTGGATGTGGTTCGTCTTCCCGCAGATCGCGGGGCTGGGCCGCAGCGGCATGGCGCAGCGCTTCGCGCTCTCCGGCGTCGACGAGGCCCGGGCGTACCTGGCGCACCCCGTGCTGGGGCGCCGGCTGGTCGAGTGCGCCCGGGTGCTCACCGCACTGGACACCGCGGACCCCGACGCGGTCCTCGGCCCGGTGGATGCCCAGAAGCTGCGGTCGTCGATGACGCTCTTCGCGCACGCCGCCCCCGACCAGCCGGTGTTCCGGGAGGTGCTGGACCACTACTTCGGCGGAGCCGAGGACGAGGCGACGACCAGCAAGCTCTGACCGTGGCCCGCAGCCGGGCGCGGGGGAACGGCTCCCGGTTCAGACGGTGAGCACGACCTTGCCCTTGGCTCGGCCGTCCCGCATGTACCGGATCGCCGCGCCTGCGTCAGCCAGCGGGAAGGTCCGGTCGACCGGTGCGCGCAGCATCCTGGCGGCGAGGTGGTCGGTGAGCGTCTGCAAATCCTCCTGGTTCGGCATGGACAGGTAGCTCAGCAGACGCTGCCGGATGAAGGGGTTCACCAGCATCGCCCGGATCGGCCGGTCGAGGCCCGCCATCGGGCCGCCGACCTCCGAGCCGACGATGACGAGCGTGCCGGTCGGGGTGAGCGCGCGCCTCAACTCGCGCAGCGCGCGGAAGGTGCAAGGTAGACCTGCTCGTCATCCGAACGCAATGACCCCACGGGTGTGAGTCCCGCCGGCATCGGGAACGCTTGAGCAGTGAGTGCAGACACCAGAGGGTCCGGATACGTCGAGCCGGAGTACACGCGGGACGAGAAGTACATCTCCGACCGGATCACCGCCGACGGCCGGGACGGCTGGCCGGTCGAGGCCGGTCGCTACCGGCTGGTCGCGGCGCGCGCCTGCCCGTGGGCGAACCGGGCGATCATCGTGCGGCGGCTCCTGGGCCTGGAGTCGGCCATCTCCATGGGGCTGTGCGGGCCGACGCACGACGAGCGCAGCTGGACCTTCGACCTCGACCCCGGCGGCGTGGACCCGGTGCTGGGCTACGAACGGCTCCAGCAGGCCTACTTCGCCCGCGACCCGGAATACCCCAAGGGCATCACGGTGCCGGCGATCGTCGACGTGCCCAGCAAGGCCGTCGTCACCAACAACTTCCCGCAGATCACCCTCGACTTCTCCACCGAGTGGACCGCCCACCACCGGGACGGCGCCCCCGACCTCTACCCCGAGCACCTGCGGGACGAGATGAACGAGGTGATGGAGCGGGTCTACACCGAGGTCAACAACGGCGTGTACCGGTGCGGCTTCTCCGGGTCGCAGCGCGCCTACGACAAGGCCTACGACCGGCTGTTCACCGCGCTGGACTGGCTCAGCGACCGGCTGGAGCACCGGCGCTTCCTGATGGGCGGGCAGATCACGGAAGCCGACGTCCGGCTGTTCACCACCCTGGCGCGGTTCGACACCGTCTACCACGGCCACTTCAAGTGCAACCGGCAGAAGCTGTCGGAGATGCCGGTGCTGTGGGCGTACGCGCGCGACCTGTTCCAGCTGCCCGGGTTCGGCGACACGATCGACTTCCCGCAGATCAAGGAGCACTACTACGTCGTCCACGCCGACATCAACCCGACGCAGATCATCCCGCAGGGCCCCGACACCTCCGGCTGGCTGATGCAGCACAACCGCGACCAGCTCAGCGACCGCCCGTGGGGCGACGGCACCCCCCCCGGCCCGCCGCCGGCGGGCGATCGGGTGCCGGCCGACCACGGCCCCGGGGGGCTCGGCCACCGCTGACCTGTGGACAACCGGGTCCGGGGTCTCCACGACCTGCCACGGTGACGGGCATGACGACGTCCCCGCTCGCCGACGCCCGGATCCACTCGGCCGCCGACCTCACCGATCGCTGGCGGGCCGTGCTCGACCCGGTGCAGTTCGCCGGGCGCCGCCTCTGGCTGACCTGGTTCGGCACCGACGGCCGCCAGCTGCCGGTGGTCGTGCCCGTCGACGACCTGCCGCGCCTGCCCGACCCCGGGCTGCTGATGGGGTTGCGGGAGGTGCACGGCTCGGTCGTCGACGACCAGCTGGGCGGTCGCGGCCACCTGGCGCTGGCGCTGTGCCGGGCGGGCGACCCGGTGGTCACCGCGGAGGACGACGCCTGGGCCGAGGGGCTCCGGTCGGTGCTGGACGACGACGGCGTGGCCGGAACCTGGAGCCTGCACGTGGCGGCCTCGGGCAGCGTGCTGCCGCTGGTCGAGGCGTGGGGCTCCTAGCGGATGCCTCTCGAGCACGATGGCGCCCGGCGCGGGACCTCGGGCCGGTGGGCACTCCGATCGAACTGGGAGGTCGTCGCAGCCGTTGATGTCCGGAGCGGCAGATCGGGGTCACTCTGGATCCGGATCGGCGACCGGGGCTGGCCGGGTCGTGACGCGGCAGGGACGTGCCGTGCGCTCAGCTCGCGCAGTTCTCGTCGGCGTAGGCGGAGACGGTCTCGATGGACGACTGGAACCGATCCGCCTCCTCCTGGGTCACGCTTCCGTTCTCGACGGCCCGCTGGAGATCGCCTTCGGGCGGGTAGGTGTCGGCGAGGAACCGGGCGGCGTCCTCGACCTCCGCCCCCGCCTCGTCGGGCACGCTCTCGGCCAGCTCCTCGAAGGCATCCTGGGCCTGGGCCGGCTCGGCCTCCCCGAGCTGGTCGAGGGTCGCCCACTCCTCGCAGAAGTCCGCCAGGCTCGCTCCCCCGCACGCGGTCAGGCCGAGCGGGAGGGTCGCTGCAGCGGTGAGCAGGGCGAGGTTCCGGATGCGCACCAGGGTCCTCTCAGGGAACGGATGGCCCGGTCGGGTCCGAGCGGCCAGTGACGCAGCACCGCTTCGTTTCTATTCATTCTGCCGGCCCGGGCAGGAACGGCCGCTGAGGCGACGGCTCCGCGTCGGCGTGTCACCCAGCTCCGCACGCACGCGCATCCGTGCAGGACTCGGCAACGGGTGCCACCCACGTGGGAGACGCGACCTAGATCTGGTGCCGGGCGATCCACTGCGCGGCGATGACGGTGCGCTGGATCTCGTTGGTGCCCTCGCCGAGGATCATCAGCGGCGCATCGCGGAAGTAGCGCTCGACGTCGAACTCCTTGGAGTAGCCGTAGCCGCCGTGCACGCGCATGGCGTCCAGCGCCACCTGCATCGCCGTCTCGGAGGCGAACAGCTTGGCCATGCCGGCCTCCATGTCCGCGCGCGCACCGCCGTCGAGCTTCTCGGCGGCGTCGGCGGTGAGCAGCCGGGCGGCCTGCACCTTGGTGGCCATGTCGGCCAGCAGGTTGCCGACCGACTGGTGCTTCCAGATGGGGACGCCGAAGGACTCGCGCTCCTGCGCGTACCGGGTGGCGGCGGCCAGCGCGGCCTGCGCGACACCGACCGCCCGGGCGGCGACCTGCACGCGGCCGACCTCCAGGCCGCGCATCATCTGCACCCATCCGCGGCCGGGTTCGCCACCGAGGACGGCGGTGCCCGGCACCCGCATGGCGTCGAACGTCAGCTCGCAGGCCTCGATGCCGCGGTAGCCGAGCTTGGGGATCTTCGCCGAGATCTGCAGGCCGTCACCGGGTTCGACGAGCAGCACGCTCATGCCGGTGTGCGGCGGGACGGCGTCACGGTCGGTGCGGCAGAGCAGGCCGATCAGCTGGGAGTGCTGGGCGTTGGAGATCCAGGTCTTGCTGCCGGTGATCTCCCAGCCGTCGCCGGTGCGGACCGCGTGCGTGCGCATCGCCTGCAGGTCGCTGCCGCCGCCGGGCTCGGTGAGCGCCATCGTGGCCCGGACCCCGCCGGTGGCCATGCGGGGCAGGTAGCCGGCGCGCTGCTGCTCGGTGCCGACGGTGGCCAGCAGGTGCGAGATCACCGAGTGCCCGCCGATCGCGCCGGCCAGGCTCATCCACCCGCGGGCCAGCTCCTCGGTCACGCGGGCGAAGCAGGCGGTGCTGACGCCGCTGCCCCCGTGCTCCTCGGGCACCAGCAGGCCGAAGAGGCCGAGCGCCTTCATCTCCTCGACGAAGTCGTGCGGGTAGCGGTCCTCGGCCTCGAACTCGGCCACCCGCGGGCGCACCCGCCGGTCGACGAACTCGGCGGTGAGCGCGACGAACTCCTCCTCGTGCGGGGGCAGCGCCGTCACGCGAGCGCCTTCAGGGTCTCGATCGCCCGCAGCCGGTCGGCGTGCTCGGCGGCCAGCGGCGTTGCGTTCAGCGTCGTCACCCCGGCGTCGCGGAAGGCGGCGACCCGCTCGGCGACGTGGCCGCGAGGCCCGATGAGGGAGACGCCGCGCACGAACGCCTCGGGGAGCGCGGCGGCGGCCTCGTCCTTGCGCCCGGCCAGGTAGAGGTCCTGCACCGTCGTCGCCTCGTCGGCGTAGCCGTAGCGGACGGCGAGGTCGTTGTAGAAGTTCTTGCCGCGGGCGCCCATGCCGCCCACGTACAGCGCGAGCTGTGCCCGGACCCGGGCGAGCGCGGCGGCCTGCTCGTCGGCGTCCTCGCTGATGAGCAGCTGGGTGTCGACGACGATGCCCAGCGGACCGAGCGCGGGGTCGCGCCGCGCCGTCCCCTGCGCGAGCGCGTCGCCGAACGCGGTCGCGCTGCCCTCGGGCAGGAAGAAGGCCGGCTGCCAGCCCTCGAACAGCTCGGCGGCCAGGGCGACGTTCTTCGGCCCGATAGCCGCCAGCACCATCGGGATCCGCGGCCGGACCGGCTCGTTGATCAGCTTGAGCGGCTTGCCGAGCCCGCTGCCGCCGCGCTCGGGGGTGAGCGGCACGTCGACGTGCCTGCCGTGGTGCTCGAGCCGTTCCCGCCGCCACACCGCGCGGCACACGTCGACGACCTCACGGGTCATGGCCAGCGGGGCGGTGTAGGGGACGCCGTGGAAGCCCTCGACCACCTGCGGGCCCGACGCCCCGATCCCGAGGGTGAAGCGGCCACCGGAGACGAAGTCCAGGCCGGCGGCGGTCATCGCCAGCAGCGCCGGCGTGCGCGAGTAGATGTTGAGGATGCCGGAGGCGATCTCCACCGTCGTCGTCCGCGCCGCCAGGTAGCCGAGCTGGCTGACGGCGTCGAAGGAGTAGGCCTCCGCGACGAACACGGTGTCGAGGCCCACCGCCTCGTACTCGGCGATGACGGCGGCGGTCTCGTCGAACCCGCCGCTGTAGGAGATGGGCATGCCGATGCGCACGGGGGCTCCTGTTGCCGGGGACGCGGTCCCCGGCAAGGTAGCGCTACCGCGGGACGGCGACCCAGCCCTCCGCCTCGCGCAGCGGGCCCTTCAGCACCTTCCCCCCGGCGTTGCGCGGCAGTGCGCCGTCGATGAGCCGCACGAACTGCGGGCACTTGAAGTCGGCGAGCCGCTGGCGGGCGAAGTCGTTCAGCGACGTCACCAGCTGCCCGGCGTCCACACCCGCCTTCGGCAGGACGACGGCGCCCACCTTCTCCCCCATCACCGGGTCCGGGACGCCGACGACGGCGACCTCGAGGACGTCGGGGTGCTCGGCGAGGGCGTTCTCCACCTCGACGCTGTACACGTTCTCGCCGCCGCGGTTGATCATGTCCTTGGCGCGGTCGACGATGCGCACGATGCCGTCGGTGATCGTGGCGAGGTCGCCGGTGTGCAACCAGCCGTCGACGAAGGTCTCCGCCGTCCGCACCGGGTCACCCCAGTACCCGGCGACGACGTTCGCGCCGCGCACCAGCAGCTCGCCCACCCCGGTCGTCGGGTCGGGCCGGTCGAGGCGGACCTCGTTCACCGGCGTGGGGAACCCGACGGCGTCGGCATGGGTCTCGGCGTACTCGTGCGGGAGGAAGGTGGCCAGCGCGGAGGTCTCGCTGAGGCCGAACCCGTTGCCGAGGCGGGCGTCGGGGAAGGCCTGCCGCAGCCGGTGCACCAGCTCCGGGGCGATCGGCGCACCGCCGTAGCTGAGCGTGCGGACGGTGGAGACGTCCGTCGTCGCCAGGGCCGGGTGGCGCAGCACCAGCTCGTAGATGGTCGGGACGCTGGTGATGAGCGTGATGCCGTGCTCGGGGATGGCGGCGAGGAAGGCGCCCGGCTCGAAGCGGGGCATCAGCACCGAGGTGCCACCCAGGGCGATCTGGGTGAGGAACTGGGAGTTGCAGCCGGTGACGTGGAACAGCGGCACCGAGATGAGGGTCGCGTGCCGCACCGCGGGGTCGCGGCTGAGCTCCCGGCAGCGGATGACCGACTCGATGGTGGACAGGAAGTTCTCGTAGGTGGTCATCGCGCCCTTGGGGCGGCCCGTCGTGCCACTGGTGTAGAAGAGCGCGGCGACGTCGGTGTGCTGCGGGTCGGGGATCTCCCCTGGCTCCCCGTCGGGCAGCGGCTGCCCGGGGCGGACGACGTAGGCGGCGCCGCAATCGGCGAGGATGAAGTCGGCCTCGGCCGGCGCGAGGCGGGTGTTCATCGGGACGACGACGGCGCCGGCGAGGTGCGCGCCCCAGAAGGCGAGCACCCAGTCGGTGCCGTTGGGCAGCTGGACGGCGACCCGGTCGCCGGGGGTGACGCCGGCGTCGCGGAGGCCGCCCGCGACGCGCATGGCCCGCTCCCACAGCTGGCCGTAGGTGAGCTCGCCGCCGCCGAGCTCGACGATGGCGGTGCTGTCCGCGCGCGTGGTCGCCTGGGCCAGCAGCACGCGGACGAGGTTGACGGGGAGCCCGGTGTAGCGGCGGATGCCGTCCGCGCCGAGCTCGATGCCGCTGGTGTCGAAGGGCTGCTTGCCCGTCGCGGCGCTGTCCGTGCTCATGCGTCCCCCAGTCTGCGGTGCTCGTCGGCTCCGGATTGTGCGCCGGTGAGCCACGTCTCGTGCGCGGGGGCGGTCACCCGATCCGGCGGCACATGGCGGCTGTCCACAGTTACGGAACCGGATACAGCCGGACTCTGCGTAGTCTCCCGCTGTGCGTGATCTCCGTGGGGGCCTGGTCCGGACGACGATCGGCTGCCTCGTGGCCGGATCGTTGCTGCTCACCGGGTGCGCGGAGAAGCAGGAAGCGAGCGCCACCCTGCCGACTACGGAGGCCGCTCCGACGACGGAAACGCTCCCGCCACTTGGGCCAGCTGACTTCCCCGTCCCCGACGAAGCACGCACCAAGGACGCGGCCGGGGCCGAGGCCTTCCTGCGCTACTGGGTAGATCTGCTCAACCGCCAGCGGGACATTCCGGATGGCCAGCCACTGCGCGACCTCGGGCCTGATTGCCAAAACTGTCAAAGGATTGCGCAGAACTACGACGAGGCTGCCGCAGCGGGAAACCGGTATGTCGGAGGAGCGGTCACTATCGGCGCGGCTGCCACTCCACACTTCGATGGGGAGAACGTCACCATCAGCTTCCTCGCCCGGCAGGACAAGGTCCAGCGCCTGGATTCATCGGGCGCACCGGTCGACGCAGGGCTGGAAGCGGCGGACGGATTGAGTTCGGGAATCACCTTGGTTTGGTCGACCGGCATGGAATCGTGGCTTGTGACGGGGTTCGACCTCGGATGAGCCGCCTGCTCGCTCGATTGGCATTGGGCGCCGCACTCGCAGCACTGCTGATCATGTCGCCAGGACCCGCCGCGATCGCTTGTGGCTATGACCGTTGTCCCGAGACTCACTTGGGGGGCGGCGCAGTCGGGCTCGGGTACGACGGCGCTGGCGTCACGCAGCTGGCCGCACGAACCCCCGACGAGGCAGTCGACTACGTCTGGCGCCTGCGGCATTTGTGTGCGCTTGCCGACGAGCGGGAGGGCGCCTGCTCCTCCATGGACTTTCGCCAGTGCCCACAGGAGCCGGGCCGGGTCATTCAGTACTTGGTGGTCCAGCAGCGTCCAGTCGTCCGCCCGGACGGCACCGCAGTCATCGACGTAGTCGAGGGTCTGACGCCAGGCACGCCCGTGGGGACTTGGAGTGATGTTCGTCAGGGGTGCATCGACATCACGCCGCTGAATCCGCCGCCGTCGCCGGCCGAGGTGTTCTCCTACTTCGAGCGACTGCCGCTTCCGCAGCTGACGACCCAGCACCAGCCACCCGGTGACGGCCTCACCGGACTGCCGGTCATCTTCTACACCGACTCCCCCACGACCCAGACCTTCACCGTCGACATCCGCGGCTTCACCGTCGGCATCGAAGCCACCGCCGAGCAGTTCACCTGGCACACCGGCGACCCCTCCACCGGCCAGATCACCACCACCGATCCCGGCGCCCCTTACCCCGACCACACCATCGAGCACAGCTACCGCCCCGGCACCTACACCGCCCACCTCACCGTCACCTGGGGCGCCACCTTCACGGTCGACGGCAGCGCCGAAGCCGACGTCCCCGGCACCACCACCACCGACGGACCACCGGTCACCTTCGACGTCCTGCAGGCCCGCACCGTCCTCACCAATCCATACGACTGACCTGCGAAAACTGTCGGTGGTCGCCTCTAGCGTGCAGGTGTGTTCCCCGGTGAGCCGCCCCGCGCACCCGACGAGGGCGTCCCGGTCCCCTGGGTGCCCGACACACTCGCTCCCGGGCTGAGCGATCTCGAACTGGTCGCCGACATCTGGGCCTCCGATGCCCGGGCAGCCCGGTACGCCGCCCAGCGCGCGGAGGCGATCACCGCACTCGCCAGGCGCCGGTCCATCGAGCGCGACCGCGACTTCGGCCCGCTCGGCGGCCCTGGGCTCGACAACCGTCTCCGTCGCTCCGAGGTCCTCGCCCTGGTCAGTGAGACGTTCGTGACCGAGCTGGCGATGATCCGCGGCTGCACCGAGGCGGAGGCCGAGTCGCTCGCCGTCGAGTCGATCCTGCTCACGACCGTGCTCACCGGCACCTGGGACGCGCTGTACGCCGGCGTGATCAGCGAGCGGAAGATGCGCGTACTCGTCGACCTCCTGGCCACGGCGAAGCCGTCCGTCGTGGCGGAGGTCGAACGCCGCGTGCTCCCCCACGCCGGTCGGCTGACCGTCCCCCAGCTCCGCGGGCGGGTGCGCCGAGCGCTGGCCCGGCTCGACGCGGCTGCCCTGGACAAGCGCCGCAAGGAAGCGGCCAAGCGTGCCGACGTCGTCACCCGCCCCACCGGCGACGGGATGAGCCAGCTCGTCGCCGATCTGCCGGTCCACGTGGCCGCGGCCTGCGCCGACGCGATCGACCAGTACGCCCAGCTGCTCCGCGCCGACGGCGATCAGCGTCCCATCGGCGTCATCCGAGCGGCCGTCGCCGCGGACCTGATCCTGCGGCCCTGGGACACCTCCCGCCCGCCGGTCACTGCCCAGTTGACGATCCACGCGCCGCTGCGTTCTCTCCACGACCCGGACGGCGACGGCGCGACGCAGCCGGCCGCGGAGGTCGCCGGCGAGATCGTCACCGCCGCCCAGTGCCGGGAAATCCTGCGTGAGCTCGACGTGCTCGGGGTCGGCGCCGCACCCGCCGGCGGCTGCGTGCAGGTCGCCATCGGCAACCCGCTCGACGGCCGCCTCCTCGCCGTCGCCACCCACAGCCAGCTCCGCCGCGCCGCCGGGCACCGCCGCCGTCGATCCCGGGGGAAGGGGGGCGCGACGACGTCGGCAGGCCGGACGGCACCCGGCGACAGGCGGGAGCCCGGCACGGGGCTCGGCCCACCGGCACCGACGACCGCCTACCGCCCGTCCGCGGCGCAACGCCGCTTCCTGCACGTCCGCGACCGGCACTGCCGCATGCCCGGCTGTCGACGGCGTGCCGGCCGCTGCGACATCGACCACGGCGTCGCGCACGCCGACGGCGGCGCGACCGACTGCTGGAACCTCTGCTGCCTGTGTCGACGGCACCACCGCATCAAGACCTTCGCCCGCGGCTGGCGCTTCGAACTCCTGGACGACGGACGCCTGGTCGTGCGCACCCCGAGCGGTGTCTCCCGGACCACCCGGCCACCGGGCTGGTGCTACGAAGCCGAGCCCGACCCGCCCTGGCTCGAGGAGGAGGCCCCGCCCGATCCCCTGCTCCGCTGACCGGCGGAACGCGCACGTCCGGATCTGTTCCCAAGCGGCGCTCGAGCGAGGACAGTGGGCAGCCCAGCAACGCCCACCGGAGGCTCGGCTGTCGCGAGAGGACCCGTCGCATGTACGCGCGTTCCACCACCATCGCCGGCAACCCCGTGCAGATCGATCGGGGCATCGTCTACATCCGCGACCGCGTGCTCCCCGCCGTCATGGGCATGGACGGCTTCATAGGCCTCTCCATGCTCGTCGACCGGCACTCCGGCCGCTGCATCGTCACCACCGCCTGGGAGGACTCCACCGCCCTGCACCGCAGCGCCAACCAGGTGAAGGCGATGCGCGCCCGCGCCAGCGACATCCTCGGCGGCCCGGCGGTGGTCGACGAGTGGTCGATCGCCGTCCTCCACCGCATGCACTCCGCACCGGAAGGCGCCTGCGCCCGCGTCACGTGGACCCGCGGCAAGCCCGAACGACTCGACCGGATGACCGACGCATTCGGAGTCAGCATGCTCCCGCGGCTGGAGGATCTCCCCGGCTTCTGCTCGGTGAGCCTGCTCGTCCAGCCGGCGACCGGGCGCGCCACCACGGCCGTCACCTACGACTCCCGCGACGCCATGCACGAGGCACTCGAACGCGCCACCGAGCTGCGGCAGGAGTTCACTCGTCAGATGGGCGCCCAGGTCGTCGAGGTCGCCACGTACGACCTCGTGGTGGCCGAGCTCCGGGTGCCCGAAACCGTCTGAGCGAGCCCGTCAGCCGTCTCGCCGGACGCGCTCAGACTGCGCGGGTCAGCGCCGGCCAGAGTCCGTCCGGCCCGCCGGCCAGCAGCCCCGACGCCAGCACCCGCGACCACACCAGCTCGCTGCCCGCCTCGTCCCGCCACGACCACAGCCGCCGCGTCAGGTGGTGCAGCTTGTGCTCCTGGGTGAACCCGATCGCCCCGTGCACCTGGTGCGCCAGCCGCGCCACCACCTCGACGGCGGCACCGGCCCGCACCTTCGCCGCCGCAGCGGCGAGGACGACGTTCTCGCCCCGGTCCAGCGCCTGCACCGCGGCGTCGGTCAGCGCCGTCACCGCGGTCACCTCACCGGCCATCTCGGCGAGCTCCATCTGGATCGCCTGAAACTTGCCCAGCGGCCGGCCGAACTGGTGCCGCTCACCCGCGTACTGCACAGTCCAAGCGAGCACCTGCTCCAGCGCCGCGGCCAGCTGCACAGCACGGGCCAGCGCGTACCGGGCCCGCACCGCCTGCGCCTGCGCCTCGGTCAGCAGTGCACCGGCGGCACCGGCCTGGTCCAGCACCAGCGACCCGCGCGGCTCACCGGCCAGGTTGACCGCGTCACCCGCCGGCAGGGACGACGCATCGACCAGCGCCAGCACCGCCCCCTGAATCCCCGCCGGGGCCGGCGCCAGGACGACGACGCGCCGCGCCGCACCCGCCCACGGCACCTCGGGAACGGTGCCCGAGAGCGTGAACCGCCCCGGGCCGTCGCCGTTGTCGACCGGGTGCACGGTCACCTCGTCGGCGATCGCGAAGGTCGTCGGCTCCTCCGGTGCGGGCAGCTCCAGGTCCCCGGCCAGCAGCGCCGGCCCCGCGACCAGCAGCTGCTCGGCCACCGGCACCGCCGCGGCACCGGAGGCGAGGGTCCGCACGATCGCCACCGCGTCGGCCAGCTCGCCACCCGAGCCACCGGCCTCCTCGGGCAGCCCCACCCCGGTCAGCCCGGCGTCGGCCAACGCCGACCACAGCCCGGCGTCCCACGACCGCTCCGCCGTGAGCACGAACGGCTCGAAGCCGGAGAGGACGTCCCGGACGGTCTCGACCACCAGGTCCTGGTCCGATGCCATCAGCGCAGCCCCAATCCACGAGCGACGATCCCGCGCAGGATCTCGTTGGTCCCGCCCCGCAGCGTGAAGCCGGGCTGGTGCAGCTGCGCCTCGGCCAGCGCCCGCGCCAGCGGGTCCGGCGAGGCCAGCGACGGCGTCAGGTCGACCACCCGCCGGATCTCCTCGATGACGTCCGCCTCGAACGTCGTCCCCACGTCCTTGACCAGGGCGGCCGGGATGTTCGGCAGCTCCCCGCGGTCCAGCGCCGCCGCGATCCGCAGCGACATCTGCCGCAGCGCCAGCAGCCGCGCCGACAGGCGTCCCAGCACCGCCAGCTGCGCCGGGTCACCCGAGTCGACACATCGACGCCCGAACTCGGCGACAAGTGGATATGTCGACAGGAACCGCTCGGGGCCCGACCGCTCGAACGCCAGCTCCGCGGTCACCTGGTGCCAGCCGTTGCCCTCCTCGCCGAGCAGCATGTCGCCCGGGACGACGACGTCCTCGAACACCACCTCGTTGAAGTGGTGGCCGCCGTCGAGGATGCGGATCGGGTTGATCGTGATCCCCGGCAGGGACAGGTCGATCAGCAGCTGGGACATCCCGGCGTGCCGGTTGGCCGAGTCCGCCGGCGAGGTGCGCACCAGCACGATCCCGTAGTGGGAGTGGTGCGCGTTTGACGTCCACACCTTTGCGCCGTTGACCACCCAGTCGCCGTCGGCGTTGCGGGTCGCCCTGGTGCGGATCGAGGCGAGGTCCGAGCCGGAGTCCGGCTCGCTCATGCCGATGACGAAGTAGCACTCCCCCGCCACGATGCGCGGCAGGATCTCCTGCCGCTGCTTCTCGGTGCCGTAGGTGAGCAGGTTCGGTCCCGACTGCCGGTCGGCGATCCAGTGCGCGGCCACCGGGGCGCCGGCGGCCAGCAGCTCCTCGGTGACGGCGTAGCGCTCCATCGCCGAGCGCTCGTGCCCCCCGTACTTCTTCGGCCAGGTCATCCCCAGCCAGCCGCGCTCACCCAGTTTCTTGGAGAACGCCGGGTCGACACCGGACAGCCAGGTGTCGACGTGCGTGCGGAACGTGCCGGCGGCCAGCTCGGCGGCGAGGAACTCGCGCACCTCGGCCCGCACCTGCTCGGCTGCCTCGGACCGCGGTGCGGGCGCCAGTGTCAACGAGTTGCTCATGCGACTCCCTCGGGGGTGGCCGTGCTCACCGCCGTTCTACAGGGCTGCCGCGGACGCCGGACCGCCGGGCTCCCCACAGGGAGCCCGGACCGACATACTCCGCGTCGTCGACGACGGTTACGGCGCCCAGGACCCGGCGCGGGTCGCCACCGGCCTCCGGGACGCCGCCACCGCACTGGCCGGCCTGCTCGGCGGGCTGGACGACGTCGGCTGGTCGCGCACCGGCCGCTACGACTACCCGGCCCCCGCCCTCCGCGACGTGGACTGGATCGCCCGGCACACCCTGCACGAGCTCGCCCACCACCTGATGGACGTCGACCGCGGCCTCGGCGCGGCCGGCTGACGCCTCACCCCTCCGCGTCGTCCCCGTCCGCCGGGCCGCGGGTCAGCTGGCGCAGCTCGGTGACGACGTCGGTCGCCACCGTGCCCAGCGAGACCAGCGCGCCGGAGACCAGCCGCCGCACCCCCTGCACGTCCAGCCCGAGCGCGGCCCCGACGCCGGATCCCGCCTCCAGCCCCCCGAGCTCACCGGTGGGCGGTCTCCGCTCCGCCAGATCCGGCGACCAGCGCATCGCGTCCCCCGACAGCGTCCAGTCACCGGTCGCGCCATCGATCGCCTCGGTGACCGGGTTCCCACGAGCTGATGCGTCCATCACCGCCACCTCCGGGGTCGCCCTCCATGGTGCCCCCGAAGACCGGCGTCCGGAAGGTGGTCGGCGCCGGCCTCAGGCGCGGGCCAGCGCCAGCAGGGCGATGTCGTCGGCCCGGTGCTCCCCGGTCAGCTCGCTCAGCAGCCGGTCGCACAGCTGCTCGGGATCGCCGTTCCACGACCGCGCCGCCACCTCGGCCAGCCGGGCCAGCCCGGCGTCGATGTCGGCTCCCCGGCTCTCCACCAGCCCGTCGGTGAACAGCAGCAGCGCCGCCCCCCTCGGCAGTACGCCGGTCCACTCCTGGGCGGGCCCCGGCGGCGCACCGAGCATGCGGGCGGGCCGCACCGGCAGCAGCTCCGCCCCGCCGTCCGCGCACAGCAGCGGTGGCAGGTGCCCGGCGGACGCGATGCGCAGCTCCCCCGACGCCGGGTCGAGCGTCGCGAACAGCGCGGTCGCCATCCGCTGCAGCTCGAACAGCTCCCAGTTGTGCTGCAGCCGGTCGATGAGCACGGCCGGCGAGGGGCTGTCGACCGACATCGCGCGGGTCACGCTGCGCAGCTGCCCCATCGTCGCCGCCGCGGTGATGTCGTGGCCGACGACGTCCCCGACGGTCAGCCCGACCTGGTCCCCGGGCAGCCGGACGACGTCGTAGAAGTCGCCGCCGACGTCGACCCCCTGCGTCGCCGCCAGGTAGCGCACCGCCGTGGCCAGGGACGGGATGGCGGGGGGCGACGGTGGCAGCAGGCTGGCCTGCAGGGTGTGCGAGGTCTGCTCCTCGAACTCGAACCGCAGTGCCTTGTCCACCACCTGCGACAGCTGCAGCGCCAGCTGCTCGGCCACCTCGACGTCGGCGGCGGTGAACGGCGCCCGCTGCCGGTCGGCCCCGAACGTCACCACGCCCAGCCGGCGGCCGTCCACGATCATCGGCACGCTGACCACGCCGACCAGCCCCAGCTGCCCGGCCACCTCCCGGAAGGCGTCGTCGGGGGCGACCGCGTCGAGCACCGCCCGCCCCTGCTCGGGGTCGCGCAGCCACTGCGTCCGCCCCTCCCTCAGCGCCCGCACCGACGGGTGCAGCGACGACCGCGCCGGCGGGTGGGCTCGCAGCCGGTCCAGCAGGGGCTGCCGGGCCGGGTCCCGGTGCCGCGCGACCGGCCGGTGCACCCCGTGCTCGGTGACCAGGTCGATGGCGCAGACGTCGGCCAGCCGGGACACCACCAGCCCCGCCAGTCGCTGCACCGTCTCGGTGACGTCCCGGGCCTCGCTCATGAGCCGCGCGGCCTCGAGCAGGAACCCGGCCCGCTCTCCCTGCTGGCGGGTCTCCTCGTGCAGCCGCACCCGCTCCAGCGCCTGCCCGGCCTGCCGGCCGAGCGTCCACAGCAGGTCGACCTCGGCCGGGCTGAGCGGCCGGTGCTCCCCTGGCTCCTCCAGGCTGATCAGATCGCCCGGCGACGGTGCACCGCGCGCCAGCACCAGCACCCCGAGCCGCTTGGAGTCGGCCGTCACCGGCACGATCACCAGGTCGGTCACCCCGTCGGCCGCCATGGTCGCCGCCAGCTCCGGCTGGTCGGCGCGCAGCCGGGCGTCCAGCACGATCGACCGCAGCCCCTGGGCGAGTTCCAGGGCCAACCGGGTGCCCGCCGCCTCCCGCAGCCGCCGCAGCAGCTCGATCGACACCCCCTCCGAGCGCACGGGCCGCAGCGCCGGCAGCCCCCGCGGGTCGTCGGCCTCGCCGTCCACCAGCACCAGCGCGGCGCCGGCCGCCCGCAACGCCCCCCGGCCGCGCTGCACGATCACCGTCGCCACGTCCTCGGGGGTCGTCGCCGCCGCCAGGTCGAAGACGACCTTCTGCACCACCCGCGCGCGGGCCTCGGAGTCCTCCGCCACCCGCTGGGCCGCCAGCAGCTCGCGCTCGTAGCGGCGCCGCGCCGTCGCCTCGAACAGCGTGGCCCGCACCAGCAGCGGGGCGCCGTCCTCGTCACGCACTTCGACGGCGTTGAGCAGGCAGGGCAGCAGCGTGCCGTCGATCCTGGTGACGTCGATGGCGATCTCGCGCACCGCTCCCTGCATGCGCAGCAGCGGCACCAGGTGGGTGTTGTAGAAGACCCGTCCCCCGGCGCTGAGCAGGTCCTGGAACCGGTGGCCCAGCAGATCGCCCGGTGCCCGCCCGGTCCACGCGGAGAACGTCCGGTTGACCTTCACGATCCGCCCGTCCGGCAGCGCGGACAGGTAGCCCATGGGCGCGTTCTCGTAGAGGTCCGCCGGGTCCTCGTCGAGCAGGCGGTCCAGCCGCTCCCCCCGGTCGTCGGGGCCGGTCACGTCGCCAGGAACGCGCGGATGGCGGCCGTCGTCTCCTCCGGCGCGGACAGCTGGGGGACGTGCCCGCTGGCCCGCATGCGCACGAGCACGCTGCCCGGGATCTGCCGGTGCACGAACTCACCGACCGCGTCGGGGGCGATCGCATCGGCGCTGCACTGCAGCACCAGCGTCGGCACCTCGATGCCGTGCAGGTCGGCGCGGTTGTCCGACAGGAAGGTGACCCGGGCGAACTGGCGGGCGATGTGCGGCGCGGTCCGGCAGAAGCTGTTGGTCAGCTCCTCGGCGAGCTCCGGCCGCTCCGGGTTGCCCATGATCACCGGCGCCATCTGCGCCGACCAGCCCAGGTGGTTGCTGTCCAGCGCGTCGAGCAGGCCGGCGACGTCGCTGCGGCTGAACCCGCCGACGTAGTCGGCGTCGTCGACGTACCGCGGGCTGGGCCCGACCATCACCATCGCACCGAAGAGCTCGGGCGCGCGGTGGTAGGCGAGCACCCCGATCATCGCGCTCACCGAGTGCCCGACGAACACCGCGTCCCTGAGTGCCAATTCGCGGCAGATCTCCACGACGTCGCTCGCGTACCCGTCGAGCGAGCCGTACTTCTCCGGGTCGTACGCCGACAGGTCCGACTGCCCCGACCCGACGTGGTCGAACAGCACGACCCGGTGGTCGACGGCGAAGTCGGGGGCGACCAGGCGCCACAGCGTCTGGTCGCAGCCGAAGCCGTGGGCGAAGACCAGCGGCCGCCCCTCGGGCGGGCCGCTGACGTTGACCCGGTTCCGCGTGACGACGCTGCCCACAGGCCGACCGTAGTGCAACGAGCGTCCGGTGTGTTCCCTCCGCACGGTCCCGGCGGGACCGTTCCGCGCCGATCCCCGCCCGCCGGGCATGACGGTCGGTGAGCCGGGGACGACGCACCGCCGCGCGCCGCCGCAGTGCGCCGGGGCCCGTGCCTCTCGACCCGGAACCCGCTGTCGCCGCCGTCCGTCCGGCCCTACCCTCCCGGCATCCCGCGCTCCGGCAGACCCGGAGCACCGGCCCGAACCCGCTGAACGAGGTGCGCGCCATGACCGCTACCGCGGTCCGTCCTCCCGCCGTCCCGCTCCCCCGGCGCCCGGTCGACCCCGCCCCCGCCCGCGCTGTCCCCCCGACCTCCGGCCGGGCGGCCGCCTACCAGCGGGTGCTGCACCAGCTGGTGCGCCGGGAGCTGCGCACGCTGGCCGACGTCGTCACCTGGGCACCCGACGGCGAGTGCGCCCGCACCGGGCTGCTCACCCGCCACGCCGGGCTGCTGTCCCGGCTGCTGCTGCACCACCACGCCGTCGAGCGGGACGTCCTGTGGCCGGCGTTGCTCCGCGGCGCGCCCGAAGAGGCCCGTCCCGCCGTGGCGGCCGCCGTCGCCACCTGGACGTCGTCGTGCGGGCGCATCGACGCCGCGCTGCGCGACCTGGACACCGCGGCCCGCCAGTGGGCCAGCTCCGGGAGTGGCCGGGCCCGGGAGACGTTCGCCCGCTCCTGCCGGCAGCTGGCCGACGACGTCGCCGCGCAGACCGCCGAGGAGGAAGCGACCTTGCTTCCCCTCCTCGACGCCCACCTGACCGACGCCGCATGGGCGGCCGTCGTGCGGACCGCCCGCTGCGGGCTCTCCGGGCGCCAGCAGCTGCTCGTGCTGGGCCTCGCGCTGGAGGACTGCAGCGCCGCCGACCGCGCCCGCCTGCTCGGCGGCATCCCGCGCGCCACCCGGATGGTCTGGCGGCTCTACGGCGGCGGCCGCTACCGCGCCGCCGTCGTCCGGCTGCGCGGCGCCCCGCCCGCTCGCTGAGCCGCCGGGTCCCTCAGTAGCGGGACGTGCCGCAGTCGCGGCAGCGCTTGCGCGCGCTCATCTCGCGCCCGTGGCAGTTGTCGCAGACCCAGGTGGTCCGCTCCTTGGTCGCCGTGCTCATGGCTGGTCCTCCCCTCGTCGTCGTGCCGACGACGCTAGGGAACCGGTGTGTCGAGAAGGTGTCCGCAGAGTTGCGATGGAACGCCAACTAATCCCGTGCCCACCCCCAAGGGGTGAGGGATCGGCCGATCCGGACGACGCGCGGTCGGCTAACGGCGAGCCGGGGCGAACGGGCCCGACAGCGCTGCCCACTGCAGGAGCAGGATCGTCTTGGCGTCGGCGATCCGTCCGTCGGCCACCATCCGCAGCGTCTCGTCGAAGGGCAGCTCCACCACCTCGATGTCCTCGCCCTCCTCGGCCACCCCGCCACCCGCGGTGGTGCGGTCGGCCGCCGTGTACGGCGCGGCGTAGAGGTGCAGCCGCTCGGTGACCGAGCCCGGGCTCATCCAGACGTCGAAGACGTGCTCGAGCTCGCCCACCGTCACCCCGAGCTCCTCCGCGGCCTCCCGCCGGATGGCGGTCTCCGGGTCGTCCTCGTCCAGCAGCCCGGCGGCCGCCTCCAGGAGCATGCCGTCGGGGTGGCCGTTCACGTAGACCGGGAAGCGGAACTGCCGGGAGAGGAGCACCGTCCCGCGCGCGACGTCGTGCAGCAGGATGGTGGCGCCGTTGCCGCGGTCGTAGGTCTCCCGCGCCTCGGTCACCCAGGTGCCGTCCGCCCGGCGGTACTCGAACGTCGTCCGGCGCAGCACGTGCCAGGCGCTGGCCACCAGCTCCACGTCGGTGACCCGCACCCGCGGGTTCCCGCTGAGGTCCCGCCCCACCCGGTCCAGGCCGGTGCGGCCACGTGCGTCGGGGACGTCGATGCCCGGGACCTGCGTCACGAGCAGCACGTTAGTGGTGCGTGGCACGGTGCTGGGGCCCCGCCGCCGTGGGCACAATGGGCAGTTGCCGACAACGGCGCGACGAGCGAATTGCACCACCGTTCCAGTAGAGAGCGAAGAGTCTTTGACGACAGTGCGTCCGGCCGGGTCCCTCGACGCCGAGATCGCGGCAGAGCAGACCTACGTCAGCGCCCTGCACGGCCGGCTCGACGAGGTGCGCGCCCGCACCGTCGCGCGCCTGGAGGAGGCGTTGGCCACCGTGCCGCACAACCCGCAGGCCGTCGGTGAGCGGGAGGCCGCGGTCGAGCTGCACAGCCAGCGGATCGTCGCGCTCGACGCCGCCGACAGCGGGCTGTGCTTCGGCCGGCTGGACCGGCACGACGCCGACGTGCCCCGGTACATCGGCCGGATCGGGCTGAACGCCGACGACGGCCGGGAGGAGCCCCTGCTCGTCGACTGGCGCGCCCCCGCGGCCCAGCCCTTCTACACCGCGACGCCGCTGCACGACCTCGGCGTCCGGCGCCGCCGGCACATCCGCACCCGCGGCCGCACGATCGTCGACGTCACCGACGAGACCCTCGACCTCACCGACCCCGACCTCGCCCAGCGGTCGGGGCTGGCCGGCGAGTCGGTGCTCCTGGCCGCGCTCGGCGCCACCCGCACCGGCCGGATGAACGACATCGTCCGCACCATCCAGGCCGAGCAGGACCGCATCATCCGCGCCGACCACCGCGGCGTCCTGGTCGTCCAGGGCGGCCCCGGCACCGGCAAGACCGCCGTCGCCCTGCACCGCGCCGCGTACCTGCTCTACACCCACCGCGAGCGGCTGGCCCGCAGCGGACTGCTGATCGTCGGCCCCTCCCCCACCTTCCTCGGGTACATCGCCGACGTGCTGCCCTCCCTGGGCGAGACCGGCGTGGTGCTCACCGACCTCGGCGGGCTGCGGCCCGGCCTGCAGGCGCATGCGGCCGAGGCGCCCAAGGTGGCCGAGATCAAGGGCCGCACCGCCATGGTCCGCGTCGTCACCACCGCCGTGCGCGACCGCCAGGCGGTGCTCGACAAGCCGGTCGTGCTCACCATCGACGGCACGCCGGTGCGCTTCGCCAAGGCCGACGCCGCCCAGGTGCGCAGCCGGGCCCGGGGCGCCTCCCGGCTGCACAACGAGGCCCGGCCGGCCGCCGTCCGCGCGGTCATCGACATCGTCGCCCGCAAGTACGCCGACAAGCTGGGCGAGAACGTCCTCGGCGGCGCCAACCTGCTGGGCGAGGGTGACGTCGCCGCGCTGCGCCGCGAGGTCGCCACCGAGCCGGCCGTGCTCGCCCTGGCCGACCGGCTCTGGCCGCGGCTGACCGCCGAGCGGCTGATCGGCGAGCTGCTCTCGTCCCGCCGGCGCCTCGAGTCGGCGACCAAGGGCTGGAGCGAGGCCGACCGCGAGCTGCTGCTCCGCCCGGCATCGGCCCCGTGGACCCCTGCCGACGTCCCGCTGCTCGAGGAAGCCGACGAGCTGCTGGGCGTCGACGACTCCACCGAGCGCGACCGGGAGCGCCGCGAGCGGCAGAGCCGGCTGCGGCACGCGCAGGAGACGCTCGACCTGCTGCACGGCTCGCGCTCCACCGACTGGGAGACCGAGGAGGAGTCCGAGGAGCTGTCGGCCGGCGACCTGCTCGACGCCGAGGGGCTGGCCGGGCGGCACGAGGAGCGCGACAGGCGGTCGACCGCCCAGCGGGCCGCCGCCGACCGGACCTGGACCTACGGGCACGTCATCGTCGACGAGGCCCAGGAGCTCTCGTCGATGGCCTGGCGGGTGCTGCTCCGCCGGATCCCCACCCGCTCGATGACCCTGGTCGGCGACGTCGCCCAGACCTCCACGCTGGCCGGCGCGACCAGCTGGAAGGAGGTGCTGGAGCCGCACCTCGGCAGTTCGTGGCGCCTGGAGGAGTTGACCGTCAACTACCGGACCCCGGCCGAGGTCATGGCCGTGGCCGCGGACGTGCTGGCCGCCGGGGGCGCCGCCACCGCGGCCGCGGAGTCGGTGCGGTCGACCGGCGAGCTGCCGTGGTCGCACGAGGTGGCCGAGGAGGAGTTCACCGACGCCGTCGCCGCGGCGGCCGCGGAGTACGACGCCGCGGAGGGAACGCTCGCCGTCATCGTCCCGTTCAGCCGGCTGGCGGCCGTCACCGCCGCCGTGCGCGACCGGCTCCCGTCGGCCTCCGCGGACGGCGACCTGACCGCCGGCCCGGTGGTGCTCACCCCGGAGGGCAGCAAGGGCCTGGAGTTCGACTCGGTGCTGGTCGGCGATCCCGTCGGGATCCTCGACGAGGGTGTGCGCGGGCACAACGACCTCTACGTCGCGCTCACCCGGGCCACCCAGCGCCTCGGCGTCGTGCACCCTGGTGAGCTGCCGCCGGAGCTCAAGAACCTCGACCCGCGCTGACCCGCCGGGCCGGCACCGTGTCGCACGGAGTCTGCCGCTGAGTGCAGGTGCACTCAGCGGCAGACTGTCCGCGGAACGGCTCAGGCGCTGGCGCGGACGGCCAGGACGACGCCGCTCTTCGGCTTGGCCGGGATGCGGTGCAACGCGATCTCCAGGTCCTGGTCGGGCACCTGGTAGTCCAGCCGGGCCAGCCGCACCGCGAGCGCCGACAGCAGCGCGACGGTGATCTGCTCCCCCGGGCAGCGGTGGTTGGTGCGCGGGTCGCCGGCGCCCTGCGGCACCAGCTCGAACTCGCCGATCTCCCGGTCGAGGAACCGCTCGGGGCGGAATGCGTACGGGGTGTCCCACAGCGCCGGGTCGTGGTTCTGCCCGTACAGGTCCAGCAGCACCATGGCGTTCTGCGGGATCTCCTCGCCGGCGAACTCGTTGCGCTGCGGCGACCGGCCGCCGATGAACGGGGCGAACGGGTAGAACCGCCGGACCTCGTGCGCCCACGCCTCGGCGAACGCCGGGTCCCCGGCCGCCAGCCGTTCCCGGTTCCCGGGCCAGCGGATCAGCGCGTGCCCGGAGAAGGCCATGAACCAGGCGACCGCCGTCGTCGGCCGGATGATGTTGAGCAGCTCCACCGCCGCCACCTTCGCCGGCAGCTGCGTGCCGTCGGCGTCCCGGTGCCGGGACACGACGTCGACCGCCGTCCCCTCCTCCACCCGGGTCCGCCCGCTGCGCACGTCCTGCACCAGCTGGGTCAGCCACCTCTCCCGGCGGCCGCGGGCCCGCCGCGCCCGGAAGTGCCGCGGCCCGCCGGTGGCGAAGCCGTCGACCATCGCCACCATGTCGCGGGCCAGGTCGGGCACCTCCTCGTCGTGCACCGGCACGCCGGCCCAGCGCGCCACGGAGCCGGCCAGCACCCGGCTCGCCTCGTCGAACAGCACGATCTGCGGACGGGCGGCCCACTCCGGCACCGCGGCGTCCCAGGCAGCGGTGGTGCGCTCCACGAGCGAGGCGATGCCGTCCTCGCGCATCAGCAGCGCGATGAACATGGCCTTGCGCACCCGGTGCATCTCGCCGTCGAGCGTGTGCACCGCGCCCTTGCCGAACAGCGTGCCCTGCACCGGCTCGGGGATGGCGTGCGAGCGGCGCACGTGGTCCTCGTCGTAGAGGAAACGCGCGGCCTCGGGACCCTCGATCCCGACGGCCGGCAGCCCGCCCAGCCGGACGCCGACCGCGTGCTTCCCGGCCCGGCGGCGCTCGTCGGGCAGCCAGCCGTAGCCCTTGGACAGCAGTTTCAGGCTGTTCTCCAGTCGTGGCATGGATGCTGCGATGCCCACCCGCGCGCGGGGACAACCGTGGTCAGCCGGACCGCTGCTCCTGGGTCCGGTCGTCGCGGGGCCGGGTGGCGACGTCGGCGGGCGGGTCGTCCCCGTCGGCGGCGGAGCTCCCGTGCCCCAGCCGGCGCAGCAGCCCGGCCACCTCGTGCGCGACGTGGGAGGAGGCGTCGTCGGGCAGCACCTCGGCGACGCCGGCCAGCGCCTCGGCCAGCGCGCGCTCCTCGTCGTTGAGCAGCCCCCGGTACGCCGGGTCCAGCAGGTAGCCGGTGGGCGGCGTGGAGAGGCAGCCGATGAGGTCGAGCAGCACCTCCAGCCGGCGCGCCGCCTCGGCCGGCGAGGCGTCGGCCGGGTTCATCGCCACGGTCTGGACGTCCTGCTCCCACAGCCGGGCCCGCGCCGGGTCCTCCCGCAGCGCCAGCACGGTGCCGGTCCGCCGGGCCGTCCCCGACCCCTGCGTCTGCAGCGCGGTGCGCACCTGGTGGGCGATCCGGATCAGGTCGTCGTCCAGCATCGAGGTGCCCACGAACAGCACGTGCCGGGTCAGCAGCAGCGAGTGGAGCACCCCGGCCAGCGCGGCCCCGGTGTTGCCGAACTGCAGGTACTCTTCCCGGGTCAGCACCACGCTCTCCGGGTGCGCGGCGTCCCCGTGCAGCTTCAGCAGCCACGGCGCCCCCGGCCGGGCCTCGTCGAAGGGCAGCACCGTCACCTGCCGGCCGATGTCGTCGGCGGCGAGCTCGACCAGCGGGTCGTAGTTGGTCGTCACGAACTCCTGCACCGGCAGGTCGGCGATCAGCGCGTGCGCCAGCGCGTAGGGCCCGGGACCGAACCGCTCCTGGACGAACGCCGCCAGCTCCTCCGCCCCGAGCTCACGCGCCAGCAGCGCCGCCGAGTCCTGGGCGGGGAGGCGGGTCAGCCCCGCGCGCAGCTCGTCGTCCAGACCCGATCGGGCGGCCAGCTCGTCGACCAGCTGCTCCCACGTCGGCAGCCCCGCGGCGGCACTGACCCCGGCACCGATGAAGAGCGCCAGCTGGCCGCGGCGCGCCCGGTCGCCCAGGTCCTCGGCCAGCTCCCGCAGGTGCCCGGGCAGGTCCCAGCCCCCCTCCTCGCCCCGGCGGACCCGCTGGGCGGCGGCCAGGTCGCTGGGCCGGCGCAGCACCAGGGCGACGTCGAAACCGTGCTCCTGGGCGGCCTCTCGCAGCACCGGCAGCAATTGCTGCAGCAACGACCCCCGCTCGCCGGCGGCCCCACCCCAGCCGGTGCCCAGCGCGGGCAGCCCCACCAACCGCCGCGCGCGTCCGTGCACCGGTTCGGGCACCTCGCGCCGGGCGACCGCCGCCAGCGCCTCGCGCGCCCCGTCGAGCAACCAGGACAGCCCCCGGCTCCCCGACCCGTCCGCGCCCCCGTCGACGGTGTCGACCAGCCACGCGCGGCGCGGACCCTCGTCGGGCACCTCGAGCACCCGCTCGTCCCCCGACCACGACAGTCCGACGCAGTTCCCGTCGGCCTGCCGGTCGGTGATCAGCTCCTCCGGCAGGAGGGAGCACCAGTCGCGGGCCACCCGCAGCGAGCGGTCGGTCGGCACCAGGACGTCGTCGCAGGAGAGCTGCGTCAGATCCGCGCCGACCACGAAGACGTGTCCGCTCACGGCCGGGCCCATACCCACGGTCCGCGGGTCATGCGCCGCGTCAGGACCCGCAGCCGCCGGCGCCGCAGGCGCAGCCGCCGCAGCCGGCGCGCACCGGCGCCGGGGCGGGCGTCGCGGCCACCGTGCGCAGGTTCGCGGCACCCACCAGCAGCGGAACACCCAGCACCGCCACGGCCAGCGCGGCCACCACGGTCGCCACGTCGGCGGCCCGGTCCCAGCTCCGCGCGAGGCCGGTGACCACCAGCAACCCGGTCACCAGCAGCGACCAGACCAGCAGCGCCTGCCCGCCGCGCCGGGCCGCGCCACCCCGGCCCAGCAGACCGAGCGACGTGACCAGCAGCAGCAGCGGGACGCCGACGAGCAGGACCACCGCCGAGAGGGAGGCCGAGGCGACGGCGACGACCAGGCCCGCGGCCCCGGCCACGACGGCGGCCGTGCCCAGCGACCGCGCCCGTCCGGCGACCTCACCCGCCACCGCACCCGAGCGGGCGCCGCGCAGCAGGACGGCGCCCCGCACGGCCAGGAACAGACCCACGGCGCCGAGCAGCAGCCGGGCGCCGGCTGCCTCCCACACGACGGCGACCACCGCGACCGCGATCATCGCGAGGCCCAGCGCCAGCCACCGCGGCCAGGTGCGCCGCGCGACCTCCGGGGTCGCCGCGCTGACCGTGCCGGCCGAGAGGATTCCGGTTCCGTTCGCCACGGGCCCAGTGTCCCTCACCCCCGCCGGCGCTCGGGGAGGCACCGGGCCGATGGCCGTGCCACGCTGATCATCTCCGTGTTCCACGCGGACGGGACCGAGGTCAGGAAGGCACCGGGGATGAGTGTGCAGGGCAGCGCCGGGTCGGCCGCGGACGCCGCGGGACGGGCAGCCGACAACGACGGTCTGGAACACCTCGCCCGCGTCGGGTTGATCGCCTACGGGCTGGTCCACGTGCTCATCGCCTGGCTGGCGCTGCAGCTCGCGTGGGGGCGGACCGGCCAGCAGGCCGACCAGTCCGGTGCGCTCGCCAACCTGGCCGAGCAGCCGCTGGGCGAGCCGCTGCTGTGGGTCCTGGGCATCGGCCTCGTCGCGTTGGCGCTGTGGCAGGCCGCGGAGATCCTCCGCTGGCGGCACGGGCTCACCGGGTCCGGGGACTGGCGGAGGAATGCGTGGGAGCGGACGGGCAAGGCCGCCGCCAAGGCCGTCGTCTACCTGGCCCTGGCGGTCCTGGCGATCCGGTTCGCCACCGGGGGCGGGCAGGGCAGCAGCTCCGGCTCCCAGCAGCAGGCCACCGCCGGCGTCCTCGGCTGGCCCGCCGGGCGCTGGCTGGTGGTGGCCGCCGGGCTGGCCGTCGTGGGCGTCGGCAGCTACCTCGTCCACAAGGGCGTCACGAAGCGCTTCCTCCGCGAGATCGACCTGGCCGGCTGCTCCGCCTCGGCCCGGCGGCTGGTCACCCGGCTCGGTCAGGTCGGCTTCCCCGCCAAGGGCGTCGCGCTCGGCCTCGTGGGCGGGCTGCTGGTGTGGGCAGCGGTCACCTTCGACCCCGCCAAGGCCTCCGGCCTGGACGGTGCCCTGCACACGCTGCTGACCGCGCCCGCCGGGCCGGTGCTGCTGACGCTCGTCGCCGTCGGGATCGCCGCCTTCGGTGCCTACTGCTTCGTCCGCGCCCGGTACCCCGAGCGCACCTGATGGCCCCGCTTCGAGGTCCCGCCACGAACTCGCGAGTGGTGGGGGGAAGCGGGGTCCTTCGTCGGCTGCACGACCTCGTCGACCGGGTCCGCCGGGTCACCGACTCCCCGGTGCTCACCCACCTCGCCCGCGCCGGCCTGATCGCCTACGGCGCCATGCACCTGCTCATCGCCGTCCTCGCGCTGCGCCTGGCGATGGGCCTGCGGGGAGCCGACGCCGACCAGACCGGCGCGCTGCTCACCGTCGCCGGCGGGCCCGGCGGGCGGCTGCTGCTGGTCGCGATCGGGCTGGGCATGCTCTCGCTGGCCGTGTGGCAGGCGGCCGAGGTGCTGCTCTGGTGGCACGGCCTGCTCGACCCCGCGCACCGGGTGCACACCGCCGTCGTCTGCGCCAAGTGCCTGGCCAAGGGCGCCGTGTACGGGTTCCTCGGGCTCACCGCCCTGCTGTTCTCGTTCGGTCTCGAGTACGAGGCCGACGAGCGGCTGCGCGGCCTCACCGAGGAGACGCTGCTGATCCCCGGCGGGGCGGTGCTGGTCGGCGCGGTCGCCGCCGGGGTGGTGGCGGTCGGGATCTACACGTTCGCGCGCGGCTGCACCGGCGGCTTCATGCGCGACATCGACCTGCCCGCCGCCCCCGACCGCTGGGAGCCGGTGATCGAGGCGCTCGGGCGGATCGGCTACCTGGCGAAGGGCATCGCGTTCGGGCTGGTCGGCGTCCTGCTGTGGCGCGCGGCCACCTCGTCCGACGTCTCCACCGCGACCGGCCTCGACGGCGCCATGACGGCGATCGCCGGGGTGAGCGCCGGGCCGTGGCTGCTCGCCGGGGTCGCGGCCGGGTTCGCGGCGTTCGGCGTCTACGCCCTCGCCCGCGCCCGCTACCCCGACCGCGACCCGTCGCAGTGACGTGCTGGAACGGCCCCCGTGCAGGGCCCCACGCCGAGCATGCGAGGCGTGGGGGGGCACGGGGGTCCTTCTACGTGCGGGGACCGCCGGCGACGTAGACGACCTGGCCGGAGACGAACCCCGCGCCCTCGCTGCAGAAGAAGGAGACGGTGTGCGCGATGTCCTCGGGCACACCCGCCCGCGCGACCGGGATCGCCGCGGCCCGCTTCTGCACGTAGGACTCCCACTCCTCGCCGATGCGCTCGGCCGTCGCCTTGGTCATCTCGGTCTGGATGAAGCCGGGCGCGATGCAGTTGGCGGTGACGCCGAACTTGCCCAGCTCGATCGCGAGGGTCTTGGTGAAGCCCTGCAGGCCGGCCTTCGCCGTGGCGTAGTTGGCCTGCCCGCGGTTGCCCAGTGCGGAGGTGCTGGACAGGTTGACGATCCGACCCCACTTCTGGTCGATCATGTGCTTCTGCGCCGCGCGGGTCATCAGGAACGAGCCGCGCAGGTGCACGTGCATGACCACGTCCCAGTCGGCGTCGGACATCTTGAACAGCATGTTGTCGCGGGTGACGCCGGCGTTGTTCACCAGCACCACCGGCGGCCCGAGCTCGGTGGCGATCCGGTCGACCGCCGCCTGCACCTGCTCGCCGTCGCCGACGTCGGCCCCCACGGCCAGCGCCCGGCCGCCGGCGGCCTCGATCGCCTCGACGGTGCCGCGGGCGTCGTCCTCCTTCAGGTCGATCACCGCCACGGCGAAGCCGTCCCGGGCCAGCCGCAGCGCGGTGGCGGCGCCGATGCCGCGGGCGGCACCGGTGACGATGGCGACGCGGGGGGAACCGGTGGGGGACGTGGACATGCGGCAGCGCTCCTCGGCTCGTTCGGGACGGTCGGACGGAGTCTGGCTCAGACCCGCTCGAACAGCGCGGCGAGCCCCTGGCCGCCGCCGATGCACATCGTCTCCAGGCCGTAGCGGGCGCCGCGCCGGTCCATCTCGCGCAGCAGCGTGGCGAGGATGCGGCCGCCGGTCGCGCCCACCGGGTGGCCGAGCGAGATGCCCGAGCCGTTCACGTTGGTGCGCTCCCAGTCGGAGTCGGTGAAGCCCCACTCCTTGGCGACGGCGAGCACCTGGCTGGCGAACGCCTCGTTCAGCTCGATGAGGTCGACGTCGGAGAGCTTGAGGTCGGCGAGGGCCAGCGCCTTCGCGGTGGCCGGCACCGGGCCGATGCCCATGGTCTTCGGGGGCACGCCGCCCACCCCGAAGGACACCAGGCGGGCCAGCGGGCGCAGGCCGAGCTCGGCGGCCTTCTCCGGGTGCGTGACGATCGCAACCGCGGCGCCGTCGTTCTGCCCGGAGGCGTTGCCCGCGGTCACCGTGGCGTCGGGGTCGTTCTTGCCCAGGATCGGGCGGAGCTTGGCGAGGGTCTCGACGTTCGAGTCGGGGCGGATGTGCTCGTCGCGGTCGACGACGGTCTCGCCCTTCCGGTGCTTCACCGTCACCGGCACGATCTCGTCGGCGAACCGCCCCTCGGCGGTGGCGGCCGCGGCGCGCTGGTGGCTGCGGACGGCGTACTCGTCCTGCTCCTGGCGGCCGATGCCGTAGTCCCGGCGGACGTTCTCCGCGGTCTCCAGCATCCCGCCGGGCACGGGGTGGTTCTGGCCGCCCGCGGTGACCCGGCCGCGGGCCAGCCCGTCCTCCAGCAGCACGCCGGGCCCGGGCTTGACGCCCCACCGCATCGCGGTCGAGTAGAACGGCGCGTTGCTCATGGACTCCGCGCCGCCGGCCAGGACGACGTCGGAGGCACCGGACTGCACCTGCAGGGCCGCGTAGACGACCGCCTGCAGGCCCGAGCCGCAGCGGCGGTCGATCTGCAGACCGGAGGCCGTCACTGGCAGGCCCGCGTCGAGGGCGGCGACCCGGCCGAGGGCGGGGGCGTCCATCGTCGGGTAGCAGTGCCCGAGCAGGACGTCGTCCACCGACTCCGGCGGCAGCCCGGTGCGCTCCATCAGCGCCCGGATCACCGTCGCCGCCAGCTCCTGGACGGGGACGTCGCGCAGCGAGCCCCCGAACCCGCCGACCGGCGTCCGCAGGGGCTCGCAGATGACCGCATCGCGCACGGTGGTCCTCCTCGTTCGTCCGCTCCCGACGCCCGGCACGGCGCCGCGTGGCGCCGAGTCTGCCCCGCGGGCGACCGGCGCGCGCCCCCGGCCCCTGTCCGGCAGGGACCCGGGAGGTCAGGAGGCGGCGGCGTCGACCTGCTCGCCGGCCAAGAGGCTCCAGAGGCCGGTGATCTGCAACGGCCGGATGACGGCGCGGGTCGCGGCCAGCACCCGCAGGTGCCCACCGGCGGCCAGCGCCTTCCGGTGCGCGGCGGCCAGGGTGCAGAGCCCCGCCGAGTCGAGGAAGGTGACGGCGGTCAGGTCGACCACGACCTCGCGGGGCGCGGCGTCGACCAGCTCGTCGAGGACGGCGCCGACCCGGGGCGCGGAGGTGCAGTCGACCTCGCCGGCGACGGTCAGCCGCGGCTGGGCGGCGGTGCCGGCCACCTCGAGCGCGAGGGGAACCGCCGGGGGGACGTCCGGCCCGACGGGGACCGGGGTGGACTCGGTGAGCGAACGGTCGAGCGAGGAAGCGGTCACGGGTATGCCTCTCGGGGCGGATGCCGGACCAGTGAGCCTGCGGACGCGAACGACACGACGACCGGCACTGGGTTGGCGGCTGCTGCTGAACCGCACCTCCGACCGTAGGCATTGCGGGGTCGGGGCACAAGGGTCGGCACGCCGCCCGGACGCCGACGCGTGCGAGGTGCTCCGCCGCAGGTCCGGCGGGAGGCGGATACTGGGCCGGTGACCGAGCCCCGCCCCTCGTCCCGCCGCCCCTCCCCCCTGCTCATCGGAGGCTGCGTCGCCGGGGTGGCGGTGGCGGTGGGCGCGTTCGTCGTGCTGGACCTGATCCTCGCGGCCGCGGTGGCGATCGCCGCGCTCACCGCCGTGGCCCTGGCCGTCGCCGCCTCCGGCTGGGAGTCGCACGCGACCTTCGAGCAGCGGGAGCTGGCCCGGGCCCGCCGCCGCAAGGAGAAGTGGGAGCGCAACGCCGACGCCCGGGCGCGCGACCGCGCTCGCTGGGAGGCGCACCAGGCGCGCAAGGCCGCGCGGAACCCCACCCGGTAAATGGTTGGACGGCCGGACGACGACGGCCTAGCGTCCCTCCCCATGCGGTACTCCGTGCGACTGCGCACCTCCTGAGCTGACGCGCCGCGGGCCGGTTCCCCCGCCCGCCGTCCGCGCCCGGTTCCTCCGGGCGCCCGCTCCCCCGCGTCCCCGCCGGGCCTCGTCGCGCCCGCGGGACGCCCCGCACCGCACCGCCACGGAGGCACCCCGTGTCCCGCACCAGCCCCGTCCCCTCCGGTCCCGCCGCCGACGCCCGCGCGGCGCTGCCCGAGAACGAGACCGCCGTGTTCGACCGCCTCGCCCACGCCGTCCTCGCCTCGCCGTCGGCGCCGCTGGGTCCGCTCCTGCGGGCCCAGCTGCCCGGCACGGCCGGCGTCCGCTGGCTGCGCCAGGAAGGGCTCGCGCCCACCACCCGGCCGACGGCGCTGACCGCCGACCGGTGGCTGTCGCTGTTCCGCTGCTGGCAGTCGGTGTCCCCGGCGCCCGGGGCGGCCGGCGCCGGCAACCGGCGCGGCGGCGGCCGGCCGTCTCCCCACGGCCACGCCCCCGGCGCCGCCGCCATCCCCCGCTGGGGTCAGTGAGGCCCCGTCCGGAGGCTCGCCGCGAGCGTGCGCGCGGTGAGAGGGACGGGGTCCTTCACCGGCCGACCGCGTCCTCGGCCGCAAGGTCGAGGGCGCGGTCGGGCAGGGCGAAGGCCTCAGCCAGCGCCTGGCGGAGGTCCCACGCGCCCGACCGCCAGGCCAGCGCCCGCCCCAGCGCACCCGGGGTGCCGTCGACGTGGTCGACGTCGTCGGCCGGCCACCACGGCACCGGACGCCCGTCGACGGTGAGTGGCGCGTGCACCGCCACCGATCCCGTCAGCGCGCCGCGGCCGAGCCGGGCGGCGGCCAGCGCGGCGCCGGGCACCTCGGCCCACGCCGACGAGCGCAGCGGCTCGCTGGTCACCCGCGGCCGGCGCACCAGCTCGCCGGCCAGCGGGAGGTCGAGCAGGTCGGCCACCGGCCCCGGTGCCCCGCCGGCCGGCACGACCGGCAGGTCCACCAGCGGCAGCAGGTGCGGTGCGTCCAGCACCACCGCGCGCTCCACCACCCGGTCCGGCGCGATCCGCACCCGGGCCGGCGGCTCGACGTCCCACCCGTCCAGCGCGACGGCCAGCCGCGCGTGGACCGTGCGGAGCACCGCGGGCACGACCGTGCGCGCGGGGTCGGCCAGCCGGTCGAGCAGGTCGCGGGCGCCGTCGGGATCGACCAGCACGTCGGCCAGCGCGGCGGGCGGGCGCAGCAGCCCCAGCAGCGGCTCCCCGAGGGGAGCGGGGTCGTACAGGCCGGCGAGCTCGGTGCTGTCGGGGTGCGCCAGGCGGTCCGGCCGGTGCCCGTCGAGGACCGGGTGGGTCAGCAGCCACCAGCGCAGGTAGCCCGGCACCGGCACGCCACCGACGACGACGTCGGCCCACGCCTCGGCCGGGGCCGTGGCGAGCAGCGCGAGCGCCCCCGGCCAGTCGGCCACCAGCTCCAGGTCGCGGACGGCGGTCAGCGGGGGCCAGACTGGCGGCTCGTCCCCGGCCAGCCGGTCGAGCACGGCGTCGGCCCAGTCGAGCGCGCCGTCGACGTCGAGCTCGTCGGGGTCGTCCGCGCGCACCAGGGCGAACCGGTCGAGCACGCCGCCCGCGCGCAGCGCCGCGACGTCCGCCGCCGCGGCGAAGGCCGGGTCGAGGACGCCCAGCGCCCCCTCCTCCAGCACGGCGGCCAGCGGCGAGCCCGGCAGCAGCAGCTCCCCCGCCGGCGCGTACCCGCCGGCGGCGTCGGGCAGCGCCAGCTCGGCCAGCCAGGGCGCACCGGCGACCTCCGGGGCCGCGGCGACCAGGGCCAGCACCGCGTCGGCCAGCTCCTCGGGGTCGGGCGCGCCGGCGACGTCCTCCTCGGCCGCGTCGAGCGAGCCCGCCACCGCCGCCCGCACCGCCGGATCGGTGAGCACCGCCTCCGCCGTGGCCGGACGCGCGCCCAGCCGCTCCAGCAGCCGGCGCGCAGGCCGGGGGCCCGCCGCCGCCGGGTCGGCGAGGCGCAGCGGAAGGGCAGCCAGCCGCTCCACCGGCAGGCCGGGTTCGGGCAGCAGCACCCCGGCCGGGCCGTGCGCGGTCCGCCCGTCGGCCAGCGGCACCGGCAGCGCCGCCAGCTCCTCCCGGTCGGCGTCGGCGAAGGCCGCGTACAGCTCGGCCCACCAGCCGGCCGGGCGGGCCACCTGCCGCACCGCCTCGACGACGTCGGCGAGCCCGGACCGGCGGATCCCGAGCGCCGCGAGCACCGGCCCGTCGGCGCGCCGCGACCAGCCCGCCGGCAGCAGCCCGGGCAGCACCCCGGTCACCGCGGCGACCTGCTCGGCGGTGGCGCCGTCCAGCACGACCGCGCGGGCGGGCGGCTGCCGCTCCCCCGCCTCGCCGGCCACCGGCAACCACGCGGTCGCGCGCAGCTGCTCCAGCGCCGCACCGGTGAGCGCGGCCTCGAGGGCGGCGCCGGCCAGCCCCGGCCGGGGCAGGACCATCAGCAGCTCCGGGTGAGCGGGCAGGCGGGCGACCAGGTCGGCGAGCGCCTGCGCCGACTCGGCCACGAGCAGGTCGGTCACCGGACCCGGGAGCACGTGCCGCCGGTCGGGCCCCAGGGGGAACGGCGCGATCAGCCGCAGCGGCAGCGGCAGCGGCTCGTCGGTGGGCGTCGGGGCGTGCACCACCTGCCGGCCGGGCAGGGGCCGCGGTCGCCCGGCGTCGTCCAGCGGGACCGCCCAGGCGACCGTCCAGGCCCGGCGCTCGCGCTCCTCGACCGGTCGACCGGCGAGCAGCTGCGGCGGCAGCTCACCCGACCGCTCGGCGACGGCCCACCGCGTCGGCACGCCGTCCTCGGTCATCCGCACCTCCGGCGCGCTCCCCTCCCGGGTCAGCACGCGGCGGGCGCCGTCGACCACCACCTCCACCACCGCCAGGCCGGGCAGCGCCAGCAGCAGCTCGGCCGGGAGCGCCCGGAGCGCCGCGACGACGCCGTCCCGCGCGCCCGGGAGCAGGGGCAGCACGACCTCGGTGTCGAACCCCTCCGGGAGCGCACCGGCGGCCGGCCAGGGCAGCCGGAGCACCGGCACCGCGCCGTCCCGGCGGGCCAGCTCGGCGGCCAGCTCCGGCAGCGCCGCCACCTCCGCCCGCGTACGCCCGGCGCTGAACCGGACGCCCCCGGTGCGGGAGAGCACCGCCGGCTCGTCGCTCACGGCCAGCACCGCGGCGAACCCCACGCCGAACCGGCCGACGGCGGCGGGGGCGTCCCGCTTCGCCGAGGCACGCAGCGTGGCCAGGCCCACGACCCCGCCGGCGTCCAGGGGCGCCCCCGTGTTGGCGGCCCGCAGCTCGTCGCCGGCCAGCAGCAGGCGCAGCCGCCCCGGCACGCCGGCCCGCAGCGCGGCGTCCGCGGCGTTCTGCGCCAGCTCCACGAGCAGCCGGTCGCGGTAGCCACCCCGGACGAGGTCCTCCTCGGCGTTGGCGTCCTCGCGGAACCGGGCCGGCGAGTCGGCCCAGGCCGCGAGCACCCGGCGCCGCAGCCCGGCCGTGCCGAACGGGTCGCGGGGGTCCCCGGGGGTGCTGGCGGCCATGCGCACGGACCCTAGAGCCGCCCGGTCACCCCCGGGTCACCTCTTCGGGGTGGGACGAGGATTCGACCCGCGCCGGAACGGGCAGGGTGGCGCCACGACCGGTCAGCGGAGCCGGCACGAGGAGGCGGTGACGGGTGGCGCTCTGGGAGTCCGCGCGCCCCCCGGACCGGTTCGCCGAGGTGTGGTGCCAGGAGCTCTCCTCGCTCGGTGAGCTGGCCGCGCTGCGCGCCCGGCTGCGGACCGCCACGACCGGCAGCCCCACCGTCGCCCACCCCGAGCGCGACCACTGGTCCGAGCGGCTGGTGCTCATCGCCGACGAGCTCACCTCCAACGCCCTCCGGCACGGGGGCGCCCCGGTCGCGGCGGTCCTCGGCCGCGACGGCGACCGGTGGCTGATCGCCGTCCGCGACTCCGCCGCCGACGTCCCGCCGGCCCCGGCCCAGGGCCGCGACCCCGGGCTCGGCGGCTTCGGGCTCTACCTGGTGGCCGACCTCTCGCTGGCCCACGGCTGGTTCGCCGAGCCCGGCGCCAAGACCGCCTGGGCCGTGGTGGACGGTGGCGGCTGAACCGGATCAGCCGCCGCCCTCGGTGCAGTCTCCGCCGGAGTAGCAGACCGGGCGGTCGTACGGCGGCTCGGGGACGTCGTCCTCCCGGCCGTCCAGATCAGTGGTCAGCGCATCCACCGGCGAGTTGTCGTCCCCGAGGACCTCGGTACGGGGCGGGCACCGGACGGGTTCGGTGCGCACCGTCCCGCGGTCGTCCCCGCCCTCGCCGGCGGTGATCAGCACCTCCAGGCAGGTGCCCAGCGACGCGGTGGTCGTCCGAGGCTTTCACCCCTCCGTCTCCGACACCGTGACGCCGACGCCGACCAGCAGCCGCCGGATCTCGTCCCCGTCGGCCGAGGACGCCAGCGCCTCGCCGTAGGGGTCCAGCGACTCGAGTGCGGCGCGGCCGGTGGACAGGGGGTCGCGCGCGCGATCGTCGAGGTAGTGCTCGTGCACCGACCCGACGCGCTCCTGCAACCGATCGTGCGCCTGCTCCTCGAGGCTCCGCGCGCACCCGCTCAGCAGGAGGGCCCCCGCCAGCACCCACGCCGCCCTCCGCACCACCTCGTGAGGATGCCATGCGCGGAACCGCGGTGTCTCGGATCGGTGGCTTTCCCCGACCGGGCGAACCCCGGCGCCGGTGTCTGTGACTCGCGGGTAACGTGCGTCACATGTCGCTCGCCGAGCAGATGGACACGGTCACCGGCTCCACCGCGGGAACGGTCGGCCGGCACGCCACCACCGAGACGTTCGAGTCGACGGCGCCGGCCACCGGCGAGGTCGTCGGCGTCTTCCCCGTGCACGACGAGGCCGCCGTCGGCGCGACCGTCGCGCGGGCCCGCAGCGCCGCGCAGCAGTGGGCGGCGCTGGGCTTCGACGGCCGCAAGGAGCGACTCTCGGCCTACCGCGGCTACCTGGCCCGGCGCATGCACGAGCTGGCCGACCTGGTGCACCGGGAGAACGGCAAGCCGCACGCCGACGCGATCCTCGAGATCACCCTCGCCGTCGACCACCTCGCCTGGGCCGCCGGGCACGCGCGCAAGACCCTGGGCCCGCGCAAGGTCAACCCCGGCCTGCTGGCCGCGAACCACGCCGCCTACCTGGAGTACCAGCCGTTGGGCGTCGTCGGCGTCATCGGCCCGTGGAACTACCCGGTGTTCACGCCGATGGGCTCGATCGCCTACGCGCTGGCCGCCGGCAACGCCGTCGTCTTCAAGCCCTCCGAGCACACGCCGGCCGTCGGCGCCTGGCTGGCCGCCGCCTGGCGGGCGGCCGTCCCCGACTGCGCCGACGCCTTCCAGCTCGTCACCGGCTTCGGGTCCACCGGCGCCGCGCTGTGCCGGGTGCCCGTCGACAAGCTCGCCTTCACCGGCTCCGCGGCGACCGGCAGGAAGGTCATGGCCGCCTGCGCCGAGACCCTCACCCCGGTGCTCATGGAGCTCGGCGGCAAGGACGCGATGATCGTCGACGACGACGCCGACGTGGCCGCCGCCGCGGACGCGGCCGTCTGGGGCGCGATGAGCAACGGGGGCCAGACCTGCATCGGCATCGAGCGGGTGTACGCAACCGAGGCGGTCTACGACCGCTTCGTGGACGCGGTCACCGCCCAGGTGCGCACCCTGCGACCGGGTGCCGACGGCGGGGCGACCTACGGCCCGATGACCATGCCCGGGCAGATCGACGTGGTCCGCTCGCACGTCGCCGACGCCGAGTCCGCCGGCGCCCGCGTGGTCACCGGCGGCACCGACGCCGAGGCGTTCCCGGCCGAGGGCTACGTGGCGCCCACCGTGCTGCTCGACGTCCCCGAGGACTCGGCGGCGATCCGCGAGGAGACCTTCGGCCCCACGCTCACCATCACGAAGGTGCGCGACGCGGAGGAGGCGCTGCGGCGCGCCAACGACACGACCTACGGCCTGGCCGGGGCGGTCTTCTCGGAGTCCAAGGACAAGGCGATGGACCTCGCCCGCCGGATGCGCAGCGGCATGACGTCGATCAACTCGGTGCTCACCTTCGCCTCGGTCCCCGCCCTGCCCTTCGGCGGCGTGGCCGACTCCGGCTTCGGCCGCATCCACGGCGAGGACGGGCTCAAGGAGTTCACCCGCGCCAAGGCCATCACCCGCCAGCGCTACGCGCTCCCGGTGAACCTGATGAGCTTCGGCCGGCCGGAGAAGGCCGCCGACGCCCTCGCCCGCGTCATGGGCATGGTCCACGGGCGGCACCGGTGAACGGCCCGCAGGGAAGCGACGAGTACGACGTCGTCGTCGTCGGTGCCGGGTCGGCCGGCAGCGCGCTGGCCGGGCGGCTGAGCGAGGACCCGTCGCTGCGGGTGCTCGTGCTGGAGGCCGGCGGCCCCGACGACGTCCTCGAGGTCAAGATCCCCGCCGGGCTGTACAAGGTCTGGCGCACCCGGCACGACTGGAACTACACGACCGACGAGCAGCCCGGCCTGGGCGGCCGGAGGCTCTTCTGGCCGCGCGGCAAGCTGCTCGGCGGCTCGTCGTCGATCAACGCGATGATCTACATCCGCGGCGCCCGGGCCGACTACGACGAGTGGGCCGAGCTGACCGGCGACCCGTCGTGGTCCTACGAGCAGGTGCTGCCGCTGTTCCGGCGGATGGAGGACAACGCCCGCGGGGCCGACGAGTGGCACGGCGTCGGCGGCCCGCTGCGGGTCGAGGACCTGCGCTCGCCCCACCCGTGGACCACGGCGGTCGTCGATTCGGCGGTGGCCAGCGGCTACCCGCGCAACCCGGACTTCAACGGCGCCACGCAGGAGGGCGTCGGCCCGTTCCAGGTGACGCAGCGCCGCGGCCGCCGCTGGTCGGCTGCCGACGCCTACCTGCACCCCGCCGCCGGCCGGCCGAACCTGACCGTGCGCACCGGGGCGCTGACCACCCGGGTGCTGGTCGAGAACGGGCGGGCCACCGGGGTCGAGTACCGCTGCGGCGGCCGGCTGCACACCGTGCGCGCCACCCGGGAGGTGGTGCTCTCCGGCGGCGCGGTCAACTCCCCGCAGCTGCTGATGCTCTCCGGCATCGGCCCGGCCGATCACCTGCGCGAGGTCGGCGTCGACGTCGTCCACGACCTGCCGGGGGTGGGCGCCGGCCTGCAGGACCACCCGCTGGTGCCGGTCATCTGGACCGTGCGCTCGGGGAGGTCGCTGCGGCTGGCCGAGACACCGGTCAACCTCGCGAAGTGGAAGGCGGCCGGTCGCGGCCCGCTCACCTCCAACCTCGCCGAGGCAGGGCTGTTCACCCGGTCCCGCCCCGACGTGGCCGAGCCGGACCTGCAGCTGCACTTCCTGCCGGTGAAGTTCTGGAAGCAGGCGGAGGTCGATCCCGACGCCGAGGCCTTCACCGCGGCCGTCGTGCTCGTGCGGGTGCACTCGCGCGGCTCGGTGCGGCTGCGCTCGGCCGACCCGACGTGGGCCCCGGCCATCGACGCCGGCTACCTCACCGACGAGCGCGACCTCGACGCGCTGGTCTCCGGCGTCGAGCGGGCCCGCGAGATCGCGTCGGTCGCCCCGCTGTCCTCGGTGCTGGCCGAGGAGTGGTCCCCCGGCGGCACGGTGCACGGGCGGGAAGCGCTGCGGCAGAAGGTGCGCGACACCCTCGAGTCGCTCTACCACCCGGTGTCCTCCTGCCGGATGGGCACCGACGACGGTTCCGACGACATGGCCGTCGTCGACCCGCAGCTGCGGGTGCGCGGCATCGAGGGCCTGCGGGTGGTCGACGCCTCGGTCATGCCGACGCTGGTGCGCGGCAACACCAACGCGCCGACGATCATGATCGCCGAGCGTGCGGCCGACCTGGTCCTCGGCCGCACGCCCGCGGGGCAGCCGGCCGCCGCGCACTGAGCCGGAAGCGCCTCCCGGGAGGTGCCGCGTCCTCACCCGATGTGACCTGACACTCCCTCCCGGTGGGACCACACGGCGGCCGGGTCTGGTTGAGTGGTGTGTACCGGCGCCGCCCTCGCTCATCCGGAGCGGCAGGAATCGACGTCGGGCTGAGGCTGCGCCACCTTGGTGCGCCCGGCTGACCGACGTCTCGCCGACGATGCGAGCCCGCCCTGCCCACGCGCAGGTGCGCCGGCGCTCGCTCGACTGCGGTGGTCGCGCAGCCACTCGAGCGTCGAAGGACTCCATTGACCTCCATGCAGAACACCCCCGCCCCCAGCGAGGGCGGCGCCCGCCGCCGTCGTGGCGGCCGCGGCCGCGGCACCCGCCCGGCCGGCGAGCAGCAGAACCAGAACCGCCCGGCGCCCGCCGCCGCCCCCGCGCCCGTCGTCGTCCCCGTCGGGGCCGACGCGACCGTGCTCCCCACCGACACCACCTTCGCCGCCCTCGGCGTCCCCGCGCCGATGGTGGAGGTGCTCGAGACCAGCGGCATCACCGCGCCGTTCCCCATCCAGGTCGCCACGCTGCCCGACAGCCTGGCCGGGCGCGACGTCCTCGGCCGCGGCCGCACCGGCTCGGGCAAGACCCTCGCCTTCTCCATCCCCCTGGTCGCCCGGCTCGCCGCCTCCGGCACCCGCCGCCAGGCCAAGCGCCCGCGCGCGCTGGTGCTCGTGCCGACCCGTGAGCTGGCCAACCAGGTCTTCGCGGTCGTCGACCCGATGGCCCGGGCGCTGGGCATGTCGGCGACGACGATCTTCGGCGGCGTCGGCCAGAACCCACAGGTGCAGGCGCTGGCCCGCGGGGTCGACATCGTCATCGCCTGCCCCGGCCGGCTCGAGGACCTGATCGGCCAGGGTCACTGCGACCTGGGCGCCATCGAGGTGACCATCCTCGACGAGGCCGACCACATGGCCGACCTGGGCTTCCTGCCCGGCGTCAAGCGCATCATGGACCGCACCCCGAAGGTCGGGCAGCGCATGCTCTTCAGCGCCACGCTGGACAACGGCGTCGACGTGCTGGTCAAGCGCTACCTCGACAACCCGACGACCCACTCGGTCGACCCCGCGGTGGCGCCGGTCAGCACGATGACCCACCACGTCTTCCACGTGCAGAGCGCGGACAAGGCCGAGGTCGTGCGGCAGCTGGCGTCGGGGCTGGGCCGCAGCGTGCTGTTCACCCGGACCAAGCACCAGGCCAAGAAGCTGGCCAAGCAGCTCACCGCGGCGGGCATCCCGTCCGTCGACCTTCACGGCAACCTCAGCCAGAACGCCCGTGAGCGCAACCTCGAGGCGTTCAGCAACGGCTCCAGCCGGGTGCTGTGCGCGACCGACATCGCCGCCCGGGGCATCCACGTCGACGACGTCGCGCTGGTCGTGCACGTCGACCCGCCGACCGAGCACAAGGCCTACCTGCACCGGTCGGGCCGCACCGCCCGGGCCGGCGCCGGCGGCACCGTCGTCACGATCACGACCCCCGACATGGTGGGCGAGGTGCGCACCCTGACCCGTCAGGCCGGGATCTCCCCGATCGTCAGCCAGGTCCGCCCCGGGGCCGAGCAGATCGCCGAGCTCGCCGGCCCGGCGGCGCCCTACGTCGAGCCGGCTCCGGCCCCGGAGCCGCAGCCGCAGGGCTCCGGTGGCGGCCGTCGCCGTCGCGGCGGCTCGGGTTCCGGCTCGGGCTCGGCCAAGCCCGCGGCGTCCTCCGGCCGCGGTGGCGCGGCGGGCTCCGGCCGCGCGAGCGGCCCGGCCCGCACCCGCGCCGAGCTGGCCGCGCGGGCCGGGACGACCTCGGCCGCCTCGTTCAGCTCGCGGTCCCGCCGAGGTCGCTGACCGCGCCGCGGCGGCGCCGACCCGGTGCCGCCGCGGGTGAGCGGTCGACGGTTGGTCCGCGGGTCGCTGGGCACTGGACTGCACGTCGGATCCGACGCTCATCCGGCGCGGGCCGGGCGACGGCGTCCGCGCCGGGAGCACCGCACCCGGAGGAGGCACAGTGCCCCGATCGCTCCGTCCCCCGTCCCACCGACGCCGGGCCACGGCGGCCGCCTTCGCCGTCGGGCTGGCCCTGCTGAGCGGCTGCGGGGAGAACGGTTCCACGGAGGACGCCGTGCCGACCGACACGGCGCCGGGGCTGCCCACCCAGCCCGGTGACTCCGGGCGCGGCGGCTCGCCGTCGGCGACCTCGACCGGCGTGGAGACCGACGTCCTCACCGAGACGGTGCGGCTGGAGGACGGCGGCCTCATCATGCCCACCGAGCTGGCGGCGGGACCCTACGAGATCGAGGTCGTCAACGAGGGCGGCCAGGAGCACGACCTCTCCGTCGATCGCGACGGGGAGCAGGTCGCGACCACCGGTGTCATCCGGCCGGGGCTGACCGGCACCCTCACCGTCACCCTGGAGCCCGGCGAGCACGTCTTCTACTCCTCGCAGCGCGACGACCGGGAACGAGGCATCGAGGTCACCGTCCAGGTGGAGTGACCCTGCCGCGGCACCGCTCGTCGCCGCGCCGCGCCGGAGAACGCCACCGGGTGGGTCGGCGGGACGTCTCCCGCCGGCCCACCCGGTTCCCTGCACCCCACCGGCGGCCGGACCGCCGGAGCTCAGCCGCCGCTGGCGAAGGCGGCGTCGAACGCGGCCGACGGCGGATCGAAGGCCAGCCGGCGGACGAACTCCAGCGCCTCGGGCGCACCCACGAGCCGGTCCATGCCGGCGTCCTCCCACTCCACCGAGATCGGGCCGGCGTAGCCGATGGTGTTGAGCATGCGGAAGCAGGCCTCCCACGGGACGTCGCCGTGCCCGGTGGAGACGAAGTCCCAGCCGCGCCGCGGGTCGGCCCAGGGCAGGTGCGAGCCCATCCGGCCGTTGCGGCCGTTGCCCACCTGCTTCTTCGCGTCCTTGCAGTCGACGTGGTAGATCCGGTCCTTGAAGTCCCAGAGGAAGCCGACCGGGTCCAGGTCCTGCCACACGAAGTGCGACGGGTCCCAGTTCAGACCGAACGCCTCCCGGTGACCGATCGCCTCCAGCGCGCGCACCGTCGTCCAGTAGTCGTAGGCGATCTCGCTCGGGTGCACCTCGTGCGCGAACCGCACCCCCACCTCGTCGAAGACGTCGAGGATCGGGTTCCACCGGTCGGCGAAGTCGCGGTAGCCGTCCTCGATCATCGACTCGGGGACCGGCGGGAACATCGCCACGGTCTTCCAGATCTTGCTGCCGGTGAACCCGACGACGACGTCGACGCCGAGCTTGGCCGCCGCCCGGGCGGTCAGCTTCATCTCCTCCGCCGCGCGCTGCCGGACGCCCTCGGGGTCGCCGTCCCCCCAGACGCGCGGGTGCACCATGCCGCGGTGCCGCTCGTCGATCGGGTCGTCGCAGACGGCCTGCCCGTTGAGGTGGTTGGAGATCGCGAAGACCTGCAGGCCGTGCCGCTTCAGGATGTCGAGGCGTTCGGCCACGTAGGAGTCGTCGTTCGCGGCGCGCTCGACGTCGAGGTGGTCGCCCCAGCAGGCGATCTCCAGGCCGTCGTAGCCCCAGCCGGAGGCCAGCCGGCACATCTCCTCGAAGGGGAGGTCGGCCCACTGGCCGGTGAACAGCGTGACGGGACGGGGCATCAGGAGTTCCTCTCGATCTCGGTCCAGGTGGAGCGGTCCGCCGCGCTGCGCTCGACGGCGTCGAGCACCCGCTGGACCTGCAGGCCGTCGGCGAACGAGGGGGCCGGGTCCTCCCCCGCCCCGATGGCGGTGACCAGGTCGACGACCTGGTGGGTGAAGCCGTGCTCGTAGCCCAGGCCGTGCCCGGCCGGCCACCACGCGGCGACGTAGGGGTGCTCCGGCTCGGTCACGATGATCCGCCGGAAGCCGGCGGTCTCCGCGGGCTCGGTGCCGTCGAAGAACTGCAGGACGTTCATGTCCTCGAAGTCGAAGGCCAGGCTGCCGGCCGAGCCGTTGATCTCGATGCGGATGCCGTTCTTGCGGCCGAGGGCGAACCGGGTCGCCTCGAACACGCCGAGCGCTCCCCCGGCGAACCGGCCGAGGAAGACCGCGGCGTCGTCGACGGTGACCTGCCCCGTCCCCTCCCCGCCGACGCCGGACAACGATCCGGCCGACGCGGGCAGCGGGCGCTCGGTCACGAACGTCTCCAGCGTCGCGCTGACCCCGGTGAGCGTCTGGCCGGTGATGTACTGCGTCAGGTCCACGACGTGCGCCCCGATGTCGCCCAGCGCGCCGGAGCCGGCCTTGTCCTTCTCCAGCCGCCACGACATCGGTGCCGCGGGGTCGGCGATCCAGTCCTGCAGGTACTGCGCGCGGACGTGCCGGATCTGGCCGAGCCGGCCCTCGGCCACGAGCTTGCGGGCCAGCCCGATCGCGGGCACCCGCCGGTAGGTGAAGCCCACCATCGACCGGACGCCGCGGGTCGCGGCCTTCGCCGCCGCCTCGGCCATCGCCTCGGCCTCGGCCACCGTGTTGGCCAGCGGCTTCTCGCAGAGCACGTGCTTGCCGGCCTCGAGCGCGGCGATCGCGATCTCGGCGTGGGTGTTCCCGGGGGTGCAGACGTCGACCAGGTCGACGTCCTCGCGCTCGACGACGCGGTGCCAGTCGGTCTCGGTGCTCGACCAGCCCAGCTTGCCGGCGGCCTCGGCGACCTTGGCGGCGTCCCGCCCGGCCAGCACGGTCAGCTCCGGCCGCAGCGGCAGGTCGAAGAAGTGGGGGGCGGTGCGCCACGCGTGCGTGTGCGCGGCGCCCATGAAGGCGTAGCCGATCAGGCCGACGCCGAGGGTACGGGTCATCTGCTTCTCCCAGCGGGGGTGGAGCAGCGGGGGAACGCGCTCGCTCCCCCGCTGCCCCGTCGGATCAGGACTCGAACGCGCGGTCGATGTACTCGTCGACGTTCTCGGCCGTGACGACCGGCGCGTTGAGCACGATCTCCCGCGGGACCTCAGGCGAGACCAGGTCCGACATCGACTTGCCCTGCGCGATCAGCCGGGCCAGGCGGATGCCGTCGGCGGCCTGGGTGTGCGGGTAGATGACGGTCGCCTGCAGCACCGAGTCCCCGGACTGGATCTCCCGCATCGCGTTCGCCGAGCCGGCGCCGCCGACCATGACGAACTCGTCGCGGCCGGCGTTCTGGATGGCGGCGAGCACGCCGACGCCCTGGTCGTCGTCGTGGTTCCACAGGGCGTCGATCTGGGGTGCCGCCTGCAGCAGGTTGGCCGCGGCCTCCTCGCCGCCCTCGACGGTGAAGTCCGCCGCGACCCGGTTGTCGACGTCGAGGCCGCAGTCGGCCAGCGCGTCGGCGAAACCCTGGCTGCGGTCCTGGGTCAGCGGCAGCGAGTCGATGCCGGCGATCTCGGCGACGACGGCGTCGGGGTTGTCGCCGACCTGCTCGCAGATGTAGGTGCCGGCGGAGACGCCCATGCCGTAGTTGTCGCCGAGGACGGTGGCGCGGGCGGCGAACGGGCTGTTGAACTCGCGGTCGACGTTGATGACCGGGATGCCGGCCTCCATCGCCTGCAGCGCCACCGGCGTCATGGCAGCGCCGTCGAACGGCAGCAGCACGATGGCATCGACACCCTCGTTGATGAAGGTCTCCACCTGGCTGATCTGCGTGCTGACGTCGTTGGTGCCCTCGGCGACCTGCAGGTCGATGTCCTCGTACTCGCCGGCCGCGTCCCGTGCCGCCTCCGTGATGCCGGCCATCCAGCCGTGGTCGGCGGCGGGCGCGGAGAAGCCGATCCGGACGGTCTCGCCGGTCTCGTCGTTGGAGCTGGCCGCGGCGCCGGTGCCGCCGCCACCACCACCGCCGGAGCTCTCCGGCTCGTTGCTGGTGCAGCCGGCGACGAGCACGGAGGCGCCGGCCAGGGCGACCGCGGTGGACATCAGACGACGGTGGGGGCGCTGCCTCGCTGCAGACATGTATCTCTCCTCGGTGTGCCACGTCCGGCGGGTCGCCGGCAGGTTCTGGGGGGTGGGGAAGTCAGTGCATGGGGATCAGGGGGCGGAGCCGGTGCCGGGCCGGTCGCCGCCCGGCGCGCCGGGCACGCTCGAGCCGCCGGACACCGCGCCGGCCGGGGTGCCCCCCGCGACCGCGCCGCCGGACGACGACTCGCCCCGGCCGGAGCGCAGGCGGGACAGCCAGCCGGAGCCGCGGCGCCCCTCGGCCAGCCGCGTCTGCAGCAGGACGGCGACCACGATGATCACGCCCTGCGCGACGGCCTGGACCGAGCTGGACAGGTTGTTGAGCGTGAAGATGTTGCCCAGCGTGATGAGGATCAGCACGCCGAGGACGGTGCCGACGATCGTGCCGCGGCCACCGGTGAGCAGGGTGCCGCCGATGACGACGGCGGCGATCACCTGGAGCTCCAGCAGCGTGCCGTGGGTGGAGGTGCCGGTCGTCGTCCGCGCCATGAGCATCACCGCGCCGATGCCGCAGGTGACGCCGGAGAGCACGTAGAGCTTCAAGGTGTGCCACTGCACGCGGATGCCGGCCAGCCGGGCAGCCTCGGCGTTGCCGCCGACGGCGAAGGTGTGCCGGCCGAAGGTCGTGCGGTTGAGCAGGACCCAGCCGGCGACCGAGACGAGCGCCCAGATGATCACCAGCATCGGGATGCCGAGGACGTCGCCGGTGAAGAAGTCGAGGAAGCCCTCGTTCTGCACGATCTGGGTGCGGCGGTTGGCGATGATCTCGGCCAGGCCGCGGGCCGAGACCAGCATGGCGAGGGTGGCGATGAAGGCCACCAGCCGGCCGTAGGCGATGACGATCCCGTTGACCAGCCCCGCGCCGGCGCCGACCGCGATCGCCGTGAACACCATGACGATCCAGTGGAAGTCCTCGGCCATGGCCTGGGTGGCCAGCGTGGTCGCCCACACCGACGACAGCGCGACCAGCGCGCCCACCGAGAGGTCGATGCCACCGCCGATGATCACGAACGTCATGCCGATGCTGACCACGCCGACGACCGCGGCCAGCCGCAGGATGGTCAGCACGTTGTTGATGTCGACGAAGCGTTCCGGCGCGGTGACCGCGCCGACGATGCAGAGCAGGGCCAGCGCGACGACGAGGCCGACCAGCGGCCCCGCCGACCCGGCCATGAAACCGGCGCGCCTGCCGCCGTTCCCCTCGGGCGCGCGGCCCTTCGGCGTCGCGGGCGCGCCCGCTCCCCCGGTCGTCGCGGTGCTGCCGGTCATGCCACGTCCCCTTCGTGCTGCTGTGCGGTGGGCTGCTGCCGGTCGCCGCGCTGGCGCGGGCCTACCGATCCCTCCATGACGAGGTCGAGCACGGCGTGCTCGTCGAGCGCGTCGGCCGGCCGCTCGGCGACGACCGATCCGTCGGAGATCACCAGCACCCGGTCGGCCAGGCCCAGCACCTCGGGGATCTCGCTGGAGACCACGACGACGGCGACCCCGCGGTCGGCCAGCTCGCGGATCAGCGCGTAGATCTCCGAGCGGGCGCCGACGTCGACGCCGCGGGTGGGCTCGTCGAGGAGCAGGACCCGGCAGTCGCGCAGCAGCCAGCGGGCGAGGACGACCTTCTGCTGGTTGCCGCCCGACAGCGTCCGCACCTCCCGGCTGACGTCGCCCGGGCGGACGTCGAGGGCCTGCGCCTGCTCGCGCGCGGCGTCCTTCTCGTTGCTGCCGGAGAGGAACCCGCCGCGGGCGAACCGGGCCAGGCTGGCGATGCTCATGTTGCGGTAGACGGCGTCGCCGAGGAGCAGCGCCTGGCTCTTGCGCTCCTCGGGGGCAAGCCCGACGCCGGCGGCCACCGCGGCGGAGACCCGGCCCGGGCGCAGCCGCTGGCCCGCCACCGAGACGGTGCCGCCGGTCGCCCGGCGCGCGCCGTAGACGGTCTCAAGGATCTCCGAGCGCCCCGAGCCCACCAGCCCGGCGAGGCCGACCACCTCGCCCGGGCGGACGTCGAAGGACACCCCCCGGAACGTGCCGCGCAGGCTCAGGTCGCGCACCGAGAGCAGCGGCTCCGCGGCGGGGACGGCCCGGCGCTCGGGGAAGACGTACTCGATGTCGCGGCCGGTCATCAGCTCGATCACCTGGCGGGTCGTGGTGTCCCGCACCGGCAGCCCGGTGGCCACGGTGCGCCCGTCCTTGAGCACGGTGATCCGGTCGCCCACCTCGCGGATCTCCTCGAGGCGGTGGGAGATGTAGACGACCGCGACGCCGTCGCGGGTCAGGTCCCGGATCACCTCGAACAGGTGCTGGACCTCTTCGTTGTCCAGGACGGCCGAGGGCTCGTCCATGACGATCAGCTGCGCGTCCTGGGAGAGCGCCCGGGCGATGCTGACCATCTGCTGCGCGGCGGCGGGCAGCGAGCCGACCTCCGCGGTGGGCCGGATCTCCGGGTGGCCGAGCCGGGCCAGCAGCTTGCCGGCGGCCTCGTTGGCCGGCGCCGGCCGGGCGAGGCCGAACCGCGACCGCTCGCGGCCCAGGAAGATGTTGTCGGCCACGGTGAGGCCGGCCACCAGGTCGAGCTCCTGGTAGATGGTGGCGATGCCGTGCTTCATCGCCACCTGCGGGTTGGTCAGGGAGACCTGCTCGCCGCGCCACTCGATCCGCCCGCCGTCGGGCTGGTGCGCGCCCGCGAGCACCTTGATCAGGGTCGACTTCCCGGCGCCGTTCTGCCCGAGCAGGCAGTGCACCTCCCCGGCCCGCACATCGAGATCGACGCCGTCGAGCGCGCGCACCCCCGGAAACGTCTTGACGATGCCGTGCATCGCCAGGAGCGGCGCACCTCCCGCGCCGTCGTGCCCCACCGGTGCACCGGCCACTGCGCCCACCTCCGGTACTTCTGCTCACCATTGACCATTAGTCCGCTGAGCGAGCAACATATGTGCCGCGTCACAGGGGGTCAAGGTTCCGGGCGCCGGTTACCGAACCGAGACCTCGACGCCGGCCCGGGCGCTCTCCTCGCCTTCCGCGCGAGCCGGACCGCTACCGTGCGGCGCGTGATCGTCGTGCCGGCCGCCGTCGCCGTCGCCCTGCTGGCCGGCCTGGCCGTCTTCCAGGCGGCGCTCGTCGCCGGCGCCCCGCTCGGCCACCTCGCCTGGGGCGGGCGCCACCGCGTGCTCCCCCGCCGGCTGCGCATCGGCAGCGCGCTGTCGATCGCGCTGTACGCGCTCTTCGCGCTCACCATCCGGGCGTCCGCCACGCAGCTCACCGTGCCGGGCGCCGCGGGGGGCGTGAACGCCGGGATCTGGGTGCTGACGGCCTACTTCGGACTCGGCGTGGCGGTGAACGCCGCGTCGCGCAGCCGGGCGGAGCGCGCCGTGATGACCCCGGTGTGCCTGGTCCTGGCGGCCTGCTGCCTCGTGCTGGCCCTGCAGTCCTGAGGGCGCCGGTCAGCGCGCCAGGGCCTGGACCGAGTCCTCGTCCAGGAACTCCTCGATCGCCATGAGCGCGGCACCGACGCGGCCGGAGCGCTCGGGAGCCTCGCTCACGGTGATCTCCAGGGCGCGGGCGGCCAGCGGCATCGAGCGGCGGTAGACGGCCTCCCGGATGCCCGCGAGCAGCGGGACGCCGGCCTGCGCCACACCCCCGGTCATGACGATGCGGTGCGGGTTGAAGAAGTTGACCAGCGCGGCGAGCACCGTGCCGATCGTGCGCCCCGCGCCGCGGACCAGCTCCAGCGCCACGCCGTCCCCCTGGGCGGCGAGCCGCACGACCTCGCGGACGGTCTCCACCGGCAACCCCGCGGCGACGGCGTCCCGCAACAGCGCGCCGCCGCCGGCGATCGCCTCCAGGCAGTTCTCTTGCCCGCACCGGCACACGACGGTGCGGCCGTCGGGCTGGGCGACGTGGATGTGCCCGATGTCGCCGGCGCTGCCCTGCGCCCCCCGGTACACCCGACCGTCGACGATCACGCCGCAGCCGATGCCCGTCCCCACCTTGACGACCAGCACGTCCTGCACCGAGCCGGCGACGCCGATCTCCCCCAGCGCCATGACGTTCACGTCGTTGTCGACGTAGACCGGGCACTCGTACCGGCCGAACGCGCTGGGGATCGGGTAGTCGTGCCAGCCCGGCATGATCGGCGGATGCGAGGGTCGGCCGGTCGAGAACTCCACCGGGCCGGGCACGCCCACGCCCACCGCGCAGACGTCGCCCGCCGTCAGCCCCGCCTCGGCGAGCACCTGCTGGGCCAGCCGGTCGACCTCCGCCAGCACCGGCCCGGGGCCGTCGGCGATGTCGATGGGGTGGCCGACGGTCGCGAGGATCTGGGCGGACAGGTCGGTGACGGCGACGTCGACGCTGGTCACCCCGAGGTCGACGGCGATCACGCAACCGGCGCCGCTGTTGAAGCGCAGCAGCGTCGGCGGGCGGCCGCCGGTGCTCCAGCCACGCCCGCCCTCCGCCAGCAGGTTCGCGGCGATGAGCTGATCGACCCGTGCGCTCACGGTGTTGCGGGAGGCGCCCGTCAGCGCGACCAGGTCCGCCCGGCTCCGGGCGCGGCCGGTCCGCACGTGACGCAACAGCACGCCGGCAGACGCAGAGGTGGACGCCACGCCGTCATAGTGACACGCCGCGCCCGCACCGCCGGTGGCGCGAGGCCGCCACACGCACACGTCGGGCACGGGGTTGCCCGACGTGTGCGGGGGCACTGGTCGGGTCATGCTGGTTGAGCACTGGACCAGCTCCACCGACCAGAAAGGTGTGCTCCCGTGGGTCTGCCCATCACCCTGTCCGAGATCCCACCCCGGCTCTCCGCCGGCGCCTTCATCCTCAACAGCGGCCTCGGCAAGCGCGGTGCCGACGAGCAGGCGGCGGCCGGCATGCACGGCTTCGCCAGCGGCACGTACCCGTTCCTCGCGCGGATGGAGCCGCAGCAGTTCGCGAAGGCGCTGTCCACCGCCGAGATCGCCGTCGGTGCGGCGCTGCTCACGCCGTTCGTGCCCACCGCCGTGGCCGGCGCTGCGCTCACCGCCTTCTCCGGCGGGCTGCTCGGGCTCTACCTGAAGACGCCGGGCATGCGGAAGGAGGGCAGCCTCGCCCCCACCGAGCAGGGGCTGGCGATCGCCAAGGACAGCTGGCTGCTCGGCATCGGCATCGGCATGCTGGTGCGCGGCACCCTCGAGCGCGAGCCGCGGCGGGTGCGCAAGGCCGCGAAGACGCTCGACAAGGCCAACAAGCGGGCCGCGAAGGCCCGCCGCCGCCTCAGCGACTGACCTCCCCGGGAGGCTCCTCCCCGGGCAGGTTCACCAGGCCGACCAGCCGGCGCCGGCGCTCGTCGCCGGGCCGGTTGGCCAGCCGTGCCTGCAGCACCCCGCGGAGTTCGGTGAGCAGCTCGTCGAACTCGGCGTCGGTGAGCCAGAGGCCGACCTGGCGGTAACCGACCCCGTCGCGCACCAGATCGGGCTCCCCGCGGTCGAGGTAGCGGTCGAAGTCCGCCAGCAGCGAGGCGACGAACGTGGTGAACGCCCGCCGGTGGTCCTCGCCCGTCATGGTGGCGAGGTCGTCGGCCGATACCTCCGCCGCCGACGACACCAGGCGGTAGCTGCGCTCCGCGGCGCCGCGGACCCTCCGCTCCCCCACCACCTCGAGCACCCCGGCGTCGGCGAGGACGCCGACGTGCCGGTAGAGCGACGCGACCGGCACGTCGGGCAGCGCGGAGCGCACCTCTCCCGTGGTGAGCGTGCGGCCGCCGAGGAAGGCCTGCACCACGCGCAGCCGGACGGGGTGCAGCAGCAGGTCCACCGAGTTCACGCGCTCACCGTTCTCATCCTTGACAACAGTCTCACGCGTGAGAATAGTGTCCGCCATGGCCACGCTGCAACTGACACCGTCCACCGTCGCGGTGCGCCTCACCCTCGGCGAGAAGATCGCCGGCCTCCTACGGGACGTAGAAGTGCCGCGCTCGGCGGTCGGCTCGGCCGAGGTGGTGGCCGACGCCCTGCCGGCCACGCGCGGCCTGCGCGCCCCCGGCCTGGCCCTCCCCGGTGCCCGGAAGATCGGCACCTGGCGGCGCCCCGGCGAGCGCACGCTGGTCTGCGTGCGCCGGGGGCAGCCGGCGGTCCGCGTCCGCCTGACGGGCCAGGGGTACGACACCCTGCTCGTCGGCACCGACGACGCCCCGGCCGTGGCCGCCGCGCTGCACCCGGTCGCCTGACGTGCGCGACGTCCCGGTCCAGATCCCCGGCGCCACCCCGCTCGCCGGCACCCTCTCGCTCCCCGAGGCAGCACCGCCCGCGCCCGCCGTCCTGCTGGCGTCCGGCTCCGGCCCGCTCGACCGCGACTCGAACCACCGCCGCGCCCGCTTCGACGTCACCCGCCAGCTGGCGCACGCCCTGGCCGGGGCGGGCATCGCGTCGCTGCGCTACGACAAGCGCGGGGTCGGCGGCAGCCCCGGCGACTGGCGGGCCGCCGGTCTGCACGACAACGTCGAGGACCTGGCCGCCGCGCTCGACGTCCTGCACGCTCGGCCGGAGGTCGACCCGGAGCGGGTGCTGCTCGCCGGGCACAGCGAGGGCGCGATCCTCGCGGCCTCGCTCGCCGCCCGCGGCGCGCCCGTGGCCGGGCTGGTGCTGCTCGCCATGAGCGCCACCCGCGGCGAGGAGCTCTTGCGGTGGCAGGCGCGGCAGATCGCGCCGACCCTCCCGGCGCCGGTGCGGTTCCTGCTCCGCCTCCTGCGCACCGACCTGGAGGCGAAGGTCGCGGCCAACCACGCACGGGTCAAGGCCACCACCACCGACGTCGCCCGCATCGGCGGCGCCCGGGTCAACGCCCGGTGGACCCGGGAGTTCTTGGCACATGACCCACGGGAGGACCTCGCCCGGATCACGGTCCCGGTCCTGGCGGTCACCGGCGCCAAGGACCTGCAGGTGCGGCCGGAGGACCTGGCGGTGGTCGCGGCCACCGTGGGCGGGCCGGTGGAGACGCACCTGGTCCCCGACCTCACCCACACGCTGCGCCGGCAGGCCGGGCCGGCGTCGATGAGCGCCTACCGGAAGGAGCTGCGGTCCCCCGTCGACGCGGAGCTCCTCGCCACCGTCGCCGACTGGTGTCGGCGGACCACCCGCCCCTGAACGCGGGACGGGCGGGCACCCTGGGAGGTCCAGGGGTGCCCGCCCGCCGCCGGGCCGGTCTGCTCAGCGGACGCCGAGCAGGTGCTCCATCGCCAGCTGGTCGAGCCGCTCGAACTGCAGCCCGCGGGCACCCAGGGTCTCCGGGTCGTGGGCCTCGTTGCGCAGGGCGTCGAGGCTCTCGCCCTCGGCCAGGGTCGGCACGGCGAGCTCGGCCACGCGCGCGGCCTCCAGCGCCTCGGCGACCTCGGGATCGGCCCGGAACGCCTGCGCCTTCTCCTTGAGGATCAGGTAGTTGCGCATGCAGGCGCGGGCGGTCTCCCAGACACCGTCGATGTCCTCGGTCCGCGGCGGCTTGTAGTCGAAGTGCAGGTAGCCGTCGTAGGCCTTCCCCGACCCGGAGCCGAGCAGCGTGTCGACGGTCCAGAACGCCCCGCGCAGGTTGCCCGCGCCGAAGCGCAGGTCCTGGTCGAAGCGCGGGCCGTGCTGGCCGTTGAGGTCGACGTGGAAGAGCTTGTCGTGCCACAGCGCCTGGCCGATGCCCATGGCGAAGTTGAGCCCGGCCATCTCCTCGTGCCCGACCTCGGGGTTCAGCCCGACGCGGGTCGGCTCCTCGAGCTCGTTGATGAAGGCGATCGCGTGGCCGATGGTCGGCAGCAGGATGTCGCCGCGCGGCTCGTTCGGCTTGGGCTCCAGGGCGAACCGGATGTCGTAGCCCTTCTCCCGCACGTAGGAGCAGAGCAGGTCCAGGCCCTCCTTGTAGCGGTCGAGCGCGGCGGCGACGTCCTTGGTGCCACCGGACTCCGCACCCTCACGTCCGCCCCACAGCACGTAGGTCTTCGCGCCCAGCTCGGCGGCCAGGTCGATGTTGCGCAGCACCTTGGCGATGGCGTACCGGCGGACGGCGCGGTCGTTGGCGGTGAAGCCGCCGTCCTTGAACACCGGGGCGCCGAACAGGTTGGTGGTCGCCATCTCCACGCCCATGCCGGTCTCGGCCAGCGCCTTCTTGAACCGCTCGAGAGTGGCGTCGCGGGTGGCGTCGTCGGGCACCAGGTCGTCGTCGTGGAAGGTGACGGCGGCGGCACCGAGCTCGGCGAGCCGGTGCACCGACTCCACCGGGTCCAGCGGGGGCCGGACGGCGCCGCCGAAGACGTCGACGCCCTGCCAGCCCACGGTCCAGAGACCGAAGCTGAACTTGTCGTCCTTGGTCGGGGTGTAGTCGGTCATGCGGGGATCTCCATTCGGGTCGATCGGTTGGCTGCACTGCGCGCGAGGGCCTCCGGCACACGCTGGATCGCGCGGCCCGGGGCGGACGAGGGGGTCGGCTGGTCGCCGGTGGTGGGGTGGGCCGCGGAAGAGGGGCCGGTGGCGGTCATCGGGCCCCGGCGCCTGTCGGCGTGAGCGAGGGCACCGGCACCAGCGTCGGGTCCTCGAGGACGGACTCCAGGGCGACGTGCGCGCCCCCGCGGACGGCGGCGGTGAACCCCAGGGTGGAGAGGACGACGCGCGCACCGGCGATGCCGGGCCCGAGCACGCGGGCCTCCAGCTCGGTGAGCAGCGGCTCCATGAGGTACTCCCCCAGCACCGCGAAGTACCCGCCGAGGATGACCACCCGGGGGTTGAAGAGGTTGATGAGCACGGCGGCGCCGGTCCCGAGGGAGGTGCCGACCTGCCGGAGCGCGGCGAGCGTGCGGGCGTCACCGGCCTCGGCGCGGGCAGCGACCTCCGCCAGCCGCGCCTCCAGGTCACGGCCCGGGTCGGCCACCGGGTCACCGGGATCGGCGGCCGCGCGCAGCAGGGCGGCCAGGCCGACGACGGTCTCCCAGCAGCCGCGCCGCCCGCAGCCGCAGACGGCGTCCGGATCGCCGAGCGAGGTGTGCCCGACCTCGCCGGAGAGCCCACCGGCTCCGCGCAGCAGCCGGCCGCCGACGATCACGCCACCGCCGACACCCACCTCACCGGTCAGGTAGACCAGGTCGGAGGTCCGCGCCTCGGAGCCCATGGCCCACTCGGCGATGGCCGAGAGGTTGGCGTCGTTCTCGACGCGGATCGGGAAGTCGGTGCCCAGGCGGGCGCGCAGCCCGTCGAGGACGGCGACGTCGCGCCAGCCGATGTTCGGCGCCAGCGTCACGACGCCGTCGAGGCTGCGGACCAGGCCGGCGACCGCCACGGTCAGGCCGGCCGGGCTGGCCCCGGTCGCCGCGGCCGCGGCGACCGCGTCGGAGACCAGGCCGGCGACCGCGTCCAGGGTGCGTTCGGCGCCGAGCGCGGGGAGGTCGAGCGCGAGCCGCTGCTCGAAGAGCACCTCGCCCCGCAGGTCGAGCACGAGCGCGGCGGCGTAGTCGACGTTCAGCTCGACGCCGATGCCGCACACGCAGGCGCCGTCCAGGTGCACGGTGAGCCCCGGGCGCCCCACCGAACCGGCGCGGTCGACCTCCCCGGTGGTGACCAGGCGACGGTCGGCGAGCTCGGCCACCAGGCTGGACACCGTGGCCTTGTTCAGGCCGGTCTCCTGGGCGATGCGGGCGCGGGAGCGCGGGCCGTGGTCGCGGAGGTGCCGCAGGACCAGCCCCAGGTTGGTGCGGCGCACCGTCGCCTGGTCGGCCGGAGCGCGCCGTTCGGAGGACCCGTCGTACAGCGGTGGAACCTCGCCCACGTCCACCTCCTCGGGGTCGCCGCCGACATTCGTCGGTTGAGCAAACAAATTAGGGCCCGCCGGTCGGGCGGTCAAGACGGACCGCCGCCACGCCGGGCGCCCCGGGCAGGACCCTCCGCCGGGCGCGACAGGCGGAGGCGGCCTAAGGTCCCCTTCCCATGACCGCCGTGTGCGCTCCGCCACCCGCTCCCCTGCCCCTCCCCGCCGCCCCGGGACGGGAGCACGTCCGATGACGCTCGTGGCGGGCGTCGACACCTCGACGCAGGCGTGCAAGGTCGTCGTCCGGGACTCCGACACCGGCGAGCTGGTCCGGTCGGGGCGGGCGCCGCACCCGCCCGGCACCGAGGTGGACCCCCGTGCCTGGGAGGAGGCGTTCCGGGCCGCGGCCGCGGAGGCGGGCGGCCTCGACGACGTCGCCGCGCTCGCCGTCGGCGGGCAGCAGCACGGCATGGTCTGCCTCGACGAACGGGGCGAGGTGGTCCGCGACGCGCTCCTGTGGAACGACGTGCGGTCGGCCCCGGCGGCGGCGGAGCTGATCCGCGAGCTCGGCGACGACGACGAGCAGGCCGGCCGCCAGGCGTGGGCCGATGCCGTGGGGCTGGTGCCGGTCGCGTCGTTCACCGCGACGAAGCTGCGCTGGCTGGCCGACGCCGAACCCGGCAACGCCGACCGCACCGCCGCCGTCTGCCTCCCCCACGACTGGCTGACGTGGCGGCTCTCGGCCGACCGCGACCTCGGCACCCTGGTCACCGACCGCGGCGACGCCAGCGGCACCGCGTACTGGTCGGCCCGCACCGGCGAGTACCGCCTCGACCTGCTCGAGCGCGCCATGCGCGGGCGGCGCCCGGCGGTCCCGCGCGTGGCCGGGCCGGCCGAGCGGGTGGGCAGCCTCGCCGGCGGCTCCGCCGTCCTGGGCCCCGGCACGGGCGACAACGCCGCGGCCGCACTGGGCCTGGCCGCGCGACCGGGCGACGTCGTCGTCTCGATCGGCACCTCCGGCGTCGTCTCGGCCGTCACCTCCACGGCCGTCGCCGACGTGACCGGCACCGTGGCCGGATTCGCCGACGCCACCGGCAACCACCTCCCGCTGGTGGCGACCCTCAACGCCGCCCGCGTGCTCGACGCCGCCGCCGCGCTGCTCGGCGTCGACCACGCCACCCTGTCGGAGCTGGCGCTCTCGGCTCCCTCGGGCGCCGACGGGCTCGTGCTCGTGCCCTACCTGGAGGGCGAGCGGACGCCGAACCTGCCCGACGCCACCGGCTCGGTGCACGGCCTCACCCTGCGCACCTCCACACCGGCGCACTGGGCCCGCGCGACGATCGAGGGCCTGCTGTGCGGCCTGGCCGACGGCATGGAGGCGGTCATCGCGCAGGGTGTGGACGTCGAGCGGGTGCTGCTGATCGGCGGGGCCGCCCGTTCACCCGCCGTGCAGCAGCTGGCCCCGGGCATCTTCGGCCGCCCCGTCCTCGTACCGGCCCCCGGCGAGTACGTCGCCGACGGTGCCGCGCGACAGGCCGCCTGGGTGCTCTCCGGCGCCGACGCCCCGCCGGAGTGGGCGCAGCCGGGGCTGCAGGAGTTCGACGCGCCGGCAGCCACGCACGTCCGCGAGCGCTACGCCGAGGTGCGGGGCCGCACCGACGGCCAGTAAGAGGACCACCCTTCCCCCCACGCCTCGCTCCGCTCGGCGCGGGTCCCTGAAGGGTGGCCGTTCCAGCACGTCACTCCCACACCACGCTCCGCTCGTGGCGGGGCGACCACGCGGTGCGGCAGCGGTGTGCGGCGCATCCGGCTGCCTCTCCGCGCGGACGAGGCGGGATCGTCAGAACGAGCGGAGCAGGGCGGCGAGCTGGGCCGGGTGCGTCTGCACCGTCATGTGCGCCGCACCCGGCAGCTCGACCAGCCGGCCCCGCGGCGCGGCCTCCGCGACCCGCGCCGCCCAGTCCCCGGGGCAGAGCGCGTCCCGGTCGCCGCGCACGACGAGGACCGGCGCCGTGACCCGAGCCAGGCGCCCCTCGATGCCGTCGGGTGAGGCCGCCCGCCACAAGGCGCTCATGGCCCGCGGCCCGGTGCGCAGCCACTGCCGGAGGATCAGCGGCACCTGCCACCAGGGCTCGGCGAGGGCCGTGCGCACCCAGCGGGCGACCAGCACCCGGAACCGGCGCATCCGCGGATCGGTGGTCGGTCCGCACAGCACGACCCCCGCGACCCGGGGATCGCCCGCGGCCGCGGCCACCACCTGGCAGCTCTGCGAGTGCCCGACCAGGATCACGGGCCCCGCCGGCAGCGCCTCCACCAGGTGCCGCGCCAGGTCGTCGACCGACGGCACCCGCGCGGCGCGGCCCATGCCCGGCAGGACGACGACGTCGACAGGAACTTCTGCCCGCAACCTGCGGGCGGAACGTTCATCCAGCCCGAGACCGGGAACGAGAAGGAACGACACCGATCGTGGCACCCGGATGGTCTACCGGCCCCGGATCCGGCCTGCGAGCCGACCGAGGGGCCCGCGGCGTGACACGCATCTCCCGGGGTGTCCACGACCGGCGTGGGCCGAGGTGGAAGGATGAAACATCATGACGACATCACCAGCGCAGGCGCAGGCCCCGATCGACTCCCCCGGCGGCCGGCCGCGCGTCGTCATCATCGGCTCCGGCTTCGGCGGGCTCTTCGCCGCGCAGGCGCTGAAGAAGGCACCGGTCGACGTCACGCTGATCGGCAAGACCGCCCAGCACCTCTTCCAGCCGCTGCTGTACCAGGTGGCCACCGGCATCCTCTCCGAGGGTGAGATCGCGCCCGCGACCCGGGAGATCCTGCGCCGCCAGGAAAACGCCCAGGTCGTCCTCGGCGAGGTGACCGAGATCGACGTGGCCGCCCGTACGGTGACCTCGGAGATCCTCGGCCGGAAGCTGGTGCACCCGTACGACGAGCTGATCGTCGCGGCGGGCGCAGGGCAGTCGTACTTCGGCAACGACCACTTCGCCGAGTTCGCGCCCGGCATGAAGAGCATCGACGACGCCCTGGAGCTCCGCGGCCGGATCTTCGGCGCCTTCGAGCTGGCCGAGATCGCCAAGGACCCGGCCGAGGTCGACCGGCTGCTCACCTTCGTCGTCGTCGGCGCCGGCCCCACCGGCGTCGAGATGGCCGGGCAGATCGCCGAGCTGGCCCGCCGCACCCTGCGCCGCGACTTCCGGAACATCGACCCCACCAGCGCCCGGATCATCCTGCTCGACGCCGCGCCCGCCGTGCTGCCGTCCTTCGGCAAGAAGCTGGGCGAGCGCGCCCGCCGGCAGCTGAACGAGATCGGCGTCGACGTGCAGCTCGGCGCGATGGTCACCGACGTCGACGCCGACGGCCTCGAGGTCAAGGACAACGAGGGCCAGGTCCGCCGCATCCAGGCGGCCACCAAGATCTGGGCCGCCGGCGTGCAGGCCAGCGAGCTGGGCCGCATGCTCGGCGAGCAGACCGGGGCCGAGGTCGACCGCGCCGGCCGCATCTCCGTCCAGCCCGACCTCACGCTGCCCGGCCACCCCGAGATCCACGTCGTCGGCGACATGATGGCGCTGGGCAAGCTCCCGGGGGTCGCGCAGGTGGCGATCCAGGGTGGGCGGTACGCCGCGGAGGCGATCGAGCGGCGGGCCGCCGGCAAGGCGCCGCAGGGGCCGTTCCGCTACCGCGACAAGGGCTCGATGGCGACCATCAGCCGGTTCTCGGCGGTGGCCGACGTCGCCGGGCTGAAGTTCGAGGGCTTCTTCGCCTGGGTGCTGTGGCTGGTCGTCCACCTGATGTACATCGTCGGCTTCAAGAGCCGCGTGACCACCGTCCTGCACTGGATGGTCAGCTTCCTCGGCCGCGGTCGGTCCGAGCGGGTCGCCACCCAGCAGCAGGTCTACGGCCGGCTGGCCCTCGAGCAGCTCGGCAACGGGTGGGAGGTTTCCAAGACCGGCGGGCCGAAGAACACCGACCCGGCGAACGAGGACATGACCCAGCGGGACTCCGCCTGACCGGTACACCGGCCGGGTGATCCCTCCCCCGCCCGGTGCATATCCGGGTCGGAGAGGGTAGCCGCCCCCTCGTGGCAGGACGACGAGGTCAGGCAAGTGCAGCCCGCTCGCAGGCGCCCCTGTGGCTGTGGCCGGCGATCGCCGGGGTCACCGCGGCCGCCGCGGGCTGGGCCCTCGGCATGGTGGAGCCCCGCGGTGGCGTCCTCGCGGCGCTGTGGCCGGCCGACACCAGCGCCGCCGGCACGCTGCTCCAACTGGTGGCCACCGCCGCGGTCACCATCACCACGCTGACCTTCAGCATCACGATCGTGGCGCTGCAGCTGGCCTCGCAGCAGTTCTCCCCCCGGCTGCTGCGCGACTTCACCCGCGACCCGGTCACCAAGCGGGTCCTGTCGGTGTTCACCGCGACGTTCGTCCTCGCCGTCACCGGGCTGCGCGGGATCAACCAGGACCAGCCGGTGCCCACGCTCGTCTGCCTGGCCGCCGCGCTGCTCGGGATCGCCTGCGTCGGTGCCCTGCTGGCCTTCATCAGCCACATGGTCCGCATGCTCCGCGTCGACACGATGATGACCCGCGTCCACAACGACGCCCGGCGGGCGATCGAGACGTTCTACGGCCCGTACGCCGACCACGGGCAGCGGTCGCCCGACGAGATCGACCTGGAGACGGCCGAGGGACGGCTGGTTCCCGCGGCCGGCAGCGGCTTCGTCGAGGTGGTGGACACCGGGACGCTGGTCGATGCCGCCCGGGCGCACGACACCGTCGTCCGCGTCGAGGTCCGGCCGGGCGACCAGGTCACCATGGGCACGCCCCTGGGCACGGTGTGGGGCGCGTCCGAGGAGCTCGACGACGCCGTCCGGGCCGCCGTGGTGCTCAACAACGAGCGGACCATCGACCAGGACGCCGGCTTCGCGTTCCGCCAGCTGGAGGACATCGCCGTGAAGGCCATGTCCCCGAGCGTGAACGACCCTGTCACCGCCGCGACGGCGATCGGCCACATGGGCGATCTGCTGGTCCGGCTCACCGGCCGCCACCTCGGGCCCACGCTGCACGAGGACGAGGACGGCACCGGCCGGACGATCGTCCCCGACCGGGACCTGCGGTACTACCTCGACCTCGCCTGCGGCCAGGTCGCCCGCTTCGGCGGCAGCGAGCCCACGCTGATCACCGCCCTGCTGCGGATGCTCCGCGACGTGGCCGTCGCCTGCCGGGACGACGAGCAGCGGGCGGAGGTCGCCCGGGCCGCCGACCTGGTCGCCGGGGAGCTTTCGCCGGACTGGAGCCCGACGGACACCGCGACCGTCGAGCTGCACCGCGAGCAGGTCACCGCTGCCCTCGAGGGGCGGACCGTCGACGCGTTCGCCGACCGCTCCGGCGAGACCCGCTCGATGTGAGCGGCGGGGGTCAGACCCGGCCCAGCCACCACTCCAGCGCCGCGGCCACGCCCTCGGGCCGGACCACGTGCCCGCCGTCGAACTCCACGTAGGTGAGGTCCTCGCCCGCGTCGCGGAAGCCGGCCGCCAGGCGCCGGCCGCACCGCGCGACCGGCAGCACCCGGTCCTCCGTGCCGTGGGTGATCCACAGCCGTGGTCGGCCGACGCGCGCCGGCGGGTGCGCAAAGCCCGGCGAGAACGCGAGGACCGCATCGAACAGGTCCCCGTTGGCCGGCCCGATCGACAGCGCGTACGAGGCGCCGTCGGAGAACCCGCCCACCGCGCACCGGGTGACCGGCACCCGGTCGGTCACCCGCGCCAGCGCCGCGTCCAGCACCGCGACGTCCCGGCCGAGCCGGCCGGCGACGAGGTCCCAGGTGGGGGCGCCGGACCGCGGCGCCAGCACCAGCACCCCGTGCGCGGCGGCAGCGGCACCGACCACCGCCAGGCTCTGCGCGGGCTCGCCTCCGGCGCCGTGGAAGAAGACCAGCAGCGGGCGCGGTGCCGGCTCGCCCGCCGGGACGGCCAGCAGCACCTCCGCGCCGCCTCCCAGGTCGAGCGCGTGCACCCCGGGCGGCCAGGGCTCCCCCGTCGGCGCCACGACCGGCCGGCTGACGAGGCGGCCCGCGGCGTGCCCCGCACCGGTCATGCGTCAAACGCCGCGACGGGCACGTGCTCCTCGGCCCGCTCCAGGTGCAGCGGCCGCAGCGGCGTGGTGTCGTCGAGGTAGAGGAAGGCGTCGTAGCGCTCGCCCAGCACGGTGGCCACGTAGTTCCCCCACTTCTCCCGCGAGGACCGGTACACGACGCCGATGGCGCGGTGGTCCAGCCGCCGGCGCAGCCACTCGGGCTGGTCGCCGCGCGGGAAGACGAACAGCGCGTCCTCGCCCAGGGCGTCGTGCAACTGCGCCTCGAGGCTGCCCGACCGCGCCGGCGGGACCTCCATCCGCTCCATCTGCGCGCCCCACTCCCGGCCGGCGATCACCCCGCCGCGGTACCCGCCGAAGCCGACGAGGACGACGTCGTGGGCGCCGTGCCGCTCCCGCAGGAGCTGACCGACGTTCGTCATCCCGGCGGCGGCCATGTCGGTCGCCCGGGCGTCCCCGATGTGGGTGTTGTGCTCCCACACGACCACCTTGCGGCCGGTGTGCGCGAGGAGCCGGTCGAGGGTGTCGACCATGTGCACGTCGCGGACGTTCCACGACTCGGCCGACCCGCGGATCATGGCCCGGTAGTAGCGCTCGGCATCGACCACCACCGCGGCGTTCTGCTCGGCGGAGAACCGCGCCTCGGCGTCGGCCCCGGACTCCGCACGGCCGCGTTCCTCGCACAGCGACCGCAGGAGGTCGACCGCGGCCTGCTCGCAGGAGGAGGGGGTGAACCGGCTGGCGAAGGCGTACTCGGCACCGTCCTCGCCGAAGGGCTCGAAGCAGGCCAGCGCCTGCTTGGCCTGGTCGACGTGCTGGGGCTCGTGCTCGGCCAGCCAGCCGACCAGCGCGTGCATGGACTCCCACAGGCTGTAGACGTCGATGCCGTAGAAGCCGACGCGCGCGTCCTCCGGCAGGCCCGCGTTGTGCTCGCGCAGCCAGCGGCAGAAGTCCACGACGTCGTCGTTGGCCCACATCCACGTGGGCCACCGGGAGAAGGCGTCGAGCGCGTCGCGCGGATCGGCGTCGGCGTCCTCCCGCAGCCGGACGCTGCGGGTGACCCGGTAGCAGTCGGGCCAGTCCCCCTCGACGGCGACCAGGCCGAAACCGTGCTCCTCGACCAGCCGCCGGGTGAGGGCCGCCCGCCAGGCGTAGTACTCGTGGGTGCCGTGGCTGGCCTCGCCGATCGCCACGATCCGCGCGTCGCCGACGCGGTCGAGGAGCGGGTCGAGGTCGGCTTCTGTGCGGAGCGGGCGGGCCAGGTCGCGGATCTGCTCGCCGAGTCGGTCAGCCATCGGGTCTCCCTTCGCGCACGACGGCGGCGGCGACCTCGCGCAGGTCACCGGTGCGCCGCCAGACGGACCGTTGCCGAGCTGCGGAGGTACCCCGGCGGAACAGCCGATGCACCAGTTCGCGGACCTCGGCCTCCTCACCGCAGTCGGCGAGGTCGTCGGCGAGCTCGGCGAGGAGGGCCTCGACGGCGGCGCGGGCGTCGACCAGGACGCCGGCGACCGGGTCGAACAGCTGCCCGCCGATGCCGTCGCGCGCGGCCCGCCAGCGAGCGGCGCGCAGCAGCTCGGTGCGCATCGCGGGCACCGCCTCACCGCGCTGCGCCCGCTCGGCGAGCACCCGGACGAGCGAGCGGACCAGCGCGGCGTGCAGCACGGCGTCGTCCAGGTCGGTGCAGACGTCGGCCAGCCGGAACTCCAGCGTGGGCAGGTGCGACGACGGCCGGACGTCCCAGTACAGGTGCGACGCGTCGCCGATCACGCCGGCGTCGACCAGCCCGGTCACGACCGCCCGGAACCGGTCGGCGGAGCCGAGCGCCTCCGGGATCCCGGCGTGCGGCCACCGCCCCCACAGCAGGGTCCGGTAGCTCTCGTAGCCGGTGTCGGCGCCGTCGTGGAACGGCGAGCTGCCGGTCATGGCCAGCAGCACGGGCAGGTAGGGGCGGACCCGGTCGAGCACGGCCACCGCCGTGTCCAGGTCGGGCACGCCCACGTGCACGTGGCACCCGCAGATGTCCTGCCGCTGCGCGAGGCCTGCCCAGCGCTCGACCATCGCCTCGTAGCGGGGCCCCGGGGTGATCACCTGCTCCTGCCAGCCCGCCGCGGGGTGCGTGGAGGCCGGCAGCAGCGCCACCCCGCCGCCCGCCGCGGCGGCGCGCGCCTGCGCACGGGTGCCGGCGAGCTCGGCGCGCACCTCGTCCAGCGACCGGCACACGCCGGTGGCCGTCTCCAGCTGCGTCGTGGTGATCTCCGGGTGGACCCGCTCCCCGAACTCGTGGCGCAGCGCCGCCGCGGCGAGCCCCGGGCTCTGTGCCAGCCGGTAGGTCTGCGGGTCGACGAGGTGGAACTCCTCCTCCACCCCCACCGTGGCGCCCACGACGCCCGGGGGGCGACCGGAGGACTCCACGCGCGCTCCTGCGGGGCCGCGGCCGGGACGTCCGGCGCTGCCGGGCGCCCGGGCCTGGGGTCGGCTGCTTGCCCAGCCGCAGGGCCACCGTACGGCCGGGCCGGCCCGGCTGCACCCGAGGCGCCCACGCCCCGGGCCCCACCCGGAGTGGTGGTATCCGACCGCCCGGCGTCCCCGGCGGCCCGGTGACCAGCGAGGATGGACCGCAACGGGGAGGGGGCGCGGTGCAGACCGGACGACGGATGCCCGCGGCGCTCCTGGCGGTGGTCTACGCCGTCAGCGGTGCGCTGTGCTGGGTGGGCGCTGCCGCGCCGATGGACGACGCCACCCCCGTGGGCCTGCTGCAGGTGCTGGGCGCCGTCGGGCTGGGCGCTGGCGCCGGGCTCGGCGTCGCCGGGGCCCGGGCGCGACCGTGGGCGCTGCACGGCGCGGTGGCCCTGCTGTCGGTGCTCCTCGGGGTGCTCGCCTGGCGGTCGGCCACGGCCGTCGGTGTGGTCGGCCTGGGCCCGGCGATGATCGGCATCGGGCTGTACGCCGCGCACTTCCTGCCGCTGCCCGCCGCCCGGGTGCACGCCGGCCTGGTCATCCTCTCGGGCAGCATCGGCGCCTGGGCCGCGGCCCCGTCGGGCTTCCTGCCCGCCTGGCTGCCGGTCGTCGCATCGGTCGCCGTGCTGACCGACGTGCAGGGGCGGCTGGCGCGGCAGCTGCGCCGTGCCGCGGGCACCGACCCCCTCACCGGCGTCGCCAACCGCCGCGCGTGGGAGGAGCAGGCCGCCGGGCACCTGTCGCGTGCGGCGCGCACCGGGGAACCGCTCAGCTTCGCGATCCTGGACCTCGACGACTTCAAGGGGGTCAACGACCGGGACGGCCACCGCGCCGGCGACGAGCTCCTGCGCGACCTCACCGCCAGCTGGAGCGGCCGGCTGCGCCGCGCGGATTTGCTGGGCCGCTACGGAGGCGACGAGTTCGTGCTCTGCCTGCCGGCGACCGACGAGGAGGCGACGCGGGAGCTGCTGGAGCAGCTCGATCGCACGCATCCCGCCACGTGGACGGCCGGGGTCGCGCAGGCCCGTCCCGGCGACGACGTGACCGCCGCGCTCGCCCGCGCCGACGAGCAGCTCTACCGGAAGAAGCGCAGCGGCCGCGCCGGGTGACCGGCGTGCGGGCCGGCGTCAGCCGCGGCGCCAGTCGTCGGCCTGGAGGTGCGACCCCGCCATCGGGCCCATCTGCAGCATCCCGCCGTCGACGGCCCAGGACGCCCCGGTGACGTAGCCGGCGGCCGGCGAGGCGAGGAAGGCGATGACGGCCGCCACCTCGCGGGCGTCCCCCGGGCGGCGCAGCGGCACACCGGGCCGCTCGTGGCCGGGAGCGGTGGGGTCCTCGTCCCCCTGGCCGGTCATGGGGGTGGCGATCTCGCCCGGCGCGACGGAGTTCACGGTGATGCCGTGCTCCGCCAACTCAAGGGCGGCCACCTTCGTGAGCAGCCCGAGCCCGCCCTTGGCCGCGCAGTAGCCGGCCGCACCGACCCGGGGGGCGTGCTCGTGCACGCTGGTGACGTTCACGATCCGCCCGCCGCCCCCGGCCGCGACCATCCGGCGCGCGGCGCGCTGGAGGCAGAGGAACGCACCGTCGAGGTCGGTGGCCAGCACCTCGCGCCAGGTATTGAACTCGAGGTCCAGCAGCGGCGTCATGTGACCGGTGCCCGCATCGTTGACCAGCACGTCGAGGCCGCCGAGGGCATCGGCCAGCTCGTCGACGACGTCGGCGGCGCCGGGCAGCCGGGTCAGGTCCAGGTGGCGGACCTCGGCCCGCCGGCCCCGTGCGCGCACCTGCTCGGCGGTCGCCTCGCCGGCCTCGCGGTCGCGGTACCAGGTGATGCCCACGTCGCAGCCCTGCTCGGCCAGGGCCACCGCGACGGCGCGCCCGATGCCGGACTCCGATCCCGTGACGAGCGCAACCCGCCCGCTGCCTGCGGTCATGGCAGCGAGGCTAACGATCCCGGAACAGGCCCGCAGTGCGATGGGTCCCGGCCCCCCGCGGGGTAGGGGCGGAGCATGGACGCCACCCGATCCCTGCTCGCCCGGCTCCTGCTCGCGTTCGCCGCCGTCCTGCTCACCACCACCGGCTGCGTGGTCGTGGACACGTCGTCGCCCGGCACCGGCACCGGCTCCGCGCCCGAACCCGACGAGCCACCGTCGGCCGAGGACGGCGACGTGGAGGACCGGATGGCCCGCGATGTCCTGGACCGGGTGAACGACGAGCGGGCGGCACGGGACCTGCCGCCGCTGGAGTGGGACGAGGAGCTGGCGACCGTCGCGCGCGAGTGGAGCGAGCAGATGGCCGAGAACGACCAGATCGAGCACCAGGACATGCGCGAGGTGCTCGACCGGGAGGAGCTGGACGGCTACGCCGGCATCGGGGAGAACGTGTTCACCGCATCGGCTCCGGTGCCCGCCGGGACGGCGCACGTCGGGTGGATGCGCTCCGACGGCCACCGGGTCAACGTGCTCAACCCGGGCTGGGACCGCATCGGCATCGGCTTCCACTGCGCCCCCGACGGCTCGGTCTGGGGGACCCAGCAGTTCGGGCGCACGGTCGGCTCAGACCGCCCCGAGGTCAGCCGGGAGACGCCACCGGAGGAGCCCATCGCCCGGGCCGAGGAGGACGGCCCGAGCTGTGGTTGAGGCGCGGGAGCGGGTCCGCCGGCTGCTGCGGCGGCTGGGCGAGGGCTACCGGCGGGTGCCCGAGCCGGTCCGGCGCTTCGTCGCCTGGCTGCGCAGCCCGGAGTTCCTCACCACCAGCTCCAGCCTCGCGTTCTACGCGATGGTCTCGCTGCCGCCGATGGTGCTGCTGGGCTTCTGGGGAGCGGGTCTGGTGGTCGACCAGTCCTCGCTGCAGGACCTCGGCACCGAGGTGGACGCCCAGGCGCCCGACCAGCTGCCGGTCGCCGACGTGCTGCGCGCGCTGATCGACGTCGCCGCGCAGACCGGGCCGGTGGCGGCGATCGCAGCGGTCTGGCCGGCCACCACCTACGGGGCCGCCCTCGCCCGGGCGTTGAGCGAGGTGGCGCCGCGATCGGAGCAGCGGATGCGCGGCTGGAAGGGCCGGCTGCTGGCGCTGGCGATCATCGCCGTGCTGCCGGTGGCGGTGTTCTCGGGGCTCGCGGCGCTGTACGTGGTGCCGCGGCTGCTCGGGTCGGGGACGGCGGTGCGCATCGCGATGGGTCTGGGGTCGCTGGCGCTGCTCGGCGTGCTCATCGGGCTCCTCTACGCGCTGTTCCGCCTGTGGGAGACGCGGATCAGCGACGTCGTCGTCGGCGCCGCGACCGCGACCTGCCTGGTCGCCGCCACCACCGGCGGCTACCTCGTCTACCTCGAGTACGCCGACTTCACCGCGCGCTACGGGGCGACGGCGCTGGCGACGGCGGTGCTGCTCGGGCTCTGGCTGCTGCTCGGCAACGCGGCGCTGATCGCCGGGTACCGCGTCATGGCCCGTCGGGTGCACGCCCGCCGTCCCCGGGACCCGGGGCCGGACCACGCCGGGGAGCGAGCCGGGGACCAGGCCGGGGACCAGGCCGGTTCCCGGACCGCGGACCGGGCCGGCACCGGTGACCGGAAGCCGGCGTGGCGGTGAGACCGCCCCAGCTCCCCCGGCGCCGCGGAACGGTCGTAGCCGCGGCCTGGCGTCCCGGGTGACCCCACCGGCCCGGCGCAAGGCGGACGGCCATGACCGGCAGCACCCACACCTCCAGCGGCACCGGTCCCTCCCTGCCGAACGGGCCGATCTGCTCGAGACGCTCTCCACCCACCGGCACTTCCTCGGTTTCACCGTCCGGGGGCTCACCGACGAGCAGGCACGGCCGCGGCCCACGGCCAGCGAGCTGACCCTGGGCGGGCTGATCAAGCACGTCGCCGCCATGCAGGCAGGGCGGGGGCGGTCCGGTGGGGCGGGTGCCACCAGCCCGGTCCGAGGACGCCGACCGCTGCGCTGGGGTGTCACCCCCAGGGAACCGCGACGAGGGGCGGCGCTCGTCTGCTCGCGCCACGAGCACCCCCCCGACCGCAGGCGGTCAGCCGGTCCGGCTCTCCCGGTCGTAGTTGCGGCCGAGGAACTGGGGCACCCGGGCCCACCGGAAGGCAAAGACCATGACGATCAACGTCGCGACGTAGGGAACGACCAGCAGCACCTGTCCCGGGATGTCGGTCCCGGCGATCTCCGTGCGCAGGGCGATCACGTCCATCGCGGCGAAGAACAGCGCTCCGGCCACGATGAACTGCGGGCGCCAGCCGCCGAAGAAGGTGAGTGCGATGGCCAGCCACCCGCGGCCACCGACGATGCCCTCGGTGAAGGTGCCGGTGTAGACCAGCGGCAGGAATGCCCCCGCCATGCCCATCAGGGCGCCGCCGGCGGTCGTCGTCCACAGCCGGGTGCGGACGACCGCGATGCCGAGGCTGTCAGCCGCACGCGGGTTCTCACCGACCGAGCGCAGGTCCAGCCCGGCCCGCGTGCGGTACAGGAAGAAGTAGAGCCCGACCGCGAGCACCCCGGCGAAGTAGACCAGCGCGTTGTGCGAGAAGAACACGCTGCCGAGCACGGGGATCTCGCTGAGCAGCGGGATCTCCAGCCGGGGCAGCGTGTCCGTGCGCGGCGTGGTCGCGGTCTGCCCGATGACCACCCGGTAGAGCAGCCCCGCCAGCCCCGTCGCGGCGAAGAACAGCGCGAGGCCGACCACGAACTGGTCCAACCGCAGGATCGTTGTCGCCCAGCCCAGGGCGAACCCGAACACCGCGCCCACCCCGGCCGCCAGCAGGATGCCGAGGGTGCTGCTGTCGGTGGCGAAGCTGATCAGGAACCCGGCCGAGGCGCCCAGCAGCATGACGCCCTCCTGCGACACGCTGAAGACGCCGGCCAGCCCGCCCAGCATCGTGCCCAGGGACGCCAGCAGGTACGGGACCATCGCGATCACCGTGAGCTGCGCCAGGGACTCGAACTCACTCATGCGGTTTTCCTCGCCAGCCGGGCTGCGATCACGTCGGAGAGCAGCAGGAAGATCAGGATGAGCGCCTCGATGATCAACACCATCTCCGCCGGGACGCCGACGGTGCGCTGCATGGAACTCGCGCCCACCTCGAGGATCGCGATGCCGAAGGCGACCACGGGGACCCAGAGGGCGCTGCCGCGGGCGATCAGCCCGATGATGATCCCGAGGAGCAGGAAGTTGGCCGCCATGCCCTCGATGGCCCGGCCGTGCACGCCGGTGACCTCCAGTGCGCCGGCCAGCCCACCGAGCGCGCCGCCGATGATCAGGGCGACGACCGCGACCTTCTCCACCCGGATGCCGTTGATGCCGGCCGCCCGGGGGTTGGTGCCGGCCGCACGCAGCTCGAAGCCCGCGGCCGTTCCCCGGGTCACCACGATCGTCGCCAGCGCCACCAGCGCTGCCAGCAGAATGCCGGCGTGCACGCCGGGCGGCCCACCGATGTCGGGAAGCACCGCGCCCAGCCCGACCCGCTGGGTGGCCGCCACCCCCGCGGCCGGATCTGACCACACCTCGGTGGCGGCGTAGTCGAGGACCTGGAAGGCCACGAAGTTCAGCAGCACCGTGCTCAGGATCTCGTTGACGCCGAACCGGCCCATGAGGAACGCGGCGATCCCTGCCCAGATCGCGCCGGCCAGCACACCGGCGACGACGACCAGCGGCAGCAGGACGGCGGCGGGGAGGTCCGCGTAGACGATGCCCACGCCGGCCGCCGCGGTCGCGCCGACCAGAAGTTGGCCCTCCCCGCCGATGTTGAACCGGTTGACGGCCAGCGGGATGGTGAAGGCCAGCGCCAGCAGCGTGAGCGGCACCCACTTGGTCAGGGTCTCGGTGAAGCCGAAGCCGGTCCGGAACGACGTGGTGAGGATGGTCCGGAACGCCCCGACGACGTCGTAGCCCAGCGCAGCGATGACGATCCCGGAGACCGCGAAGGCGGCCACCAGGGCCAGGACGTAGGGCAGCAGGCCGCGCACCATGCGGGTGGACAGGCTCGGCGCGGCAGGCGCGACGGCGTCCGGCTCGGTGAGCACAGGGGTAGTCATGCGGTCTCCTGGACGCCGGCCATGAGACGGCCCAGCGCGTATGCGTCGTAGTCGCCGCGCCGGCGTTCGCCGACGATCCGGCCGGAGTAGAGCACCACGATCCGATCGGCCAGCAGGCTGAGCTCGTCGAGGTCCTCGGAGATCAGCACGACCGCGCAGCCGCGATCGCGGGCCTCCTCGACGCGGTCGTAGACGAACCGGGCCGACCGCAGGTCGAGGCCACGGGTGGGGTTCTGCAGCACGAGGACCGACGGCTCCCGGCCGAACGCACGGGCCAGCACCAGCCGCTGGATGTTCCCGCCGGAGAGGTTGCCTGCCGGCGCATCGGGCCCGGGGGTCTTGATGCTGTACCGGTCGATCGTCTCCAGGGCGTGCTCGCGCACCCGCCGCCACTGGATCAGGCCGCCGCGACGGTGTGCCGGGCTGCGCTGCGAGCCCAGCAGCAGGTTGTCGGTGACGGTGGCGGCACCGAGGATGCCGTCGCGGTGCCGATCCTCCGGGACGTACGCAACTCCGGCGTCGAGCCACTGGCGGGTCGGCCGCCCGGCCAGACCGGTGCCGTCGACCCGCACGCCCCCCGCCCGCACCGGTCGGACACCCGCCAGCGCCTCGGCCAGCTCGACCTGCCCGTTGCCGGCCACGCCGGCGACCCCCAGCACCTCGCCGGCGCCCACGGTGAAGTCGATGCCGTGCAGCGCGGGCACGCCCTGGTCGTTGTGCACCACCATGCCCGACACCTCCAGCAGCGAGGCGGTCGGCGCGGACACCGCCGCGGACCGCCGCTCGGCCGGGGACTGCGTCCCTACCGTGCCCAGGCCGAGCGTCGCGGCCAGGTCGGAGGACGGCTCGGCGAGCTCGCCGACCATGAGCGAGGCCAGTCCGGTGGCGTCGGTGTCGGCCCGACGCACCGTGGTCATCCGGCGCCCGTCGCGCATCACCGAAATCCGGTCGCAGATGGCCAGCACCTCGCGGACCTTGTGCGAGATGAACACGATGCTCGTGCCCTCGGCGACGATCTCGCGCAGGGAGGCGAACAGGTCGTCGACCTCCTGCGGCGTGAGGTTCGTCGTCGGCTCGTCGAGGATGAGCACCCGCGCCCCCCGGTAGAGGACCTTGAGGATCTCCACCCGCTGCCGCGCACCGACCGACAGCCGGTCGGTCCGCTCCCGCGGGTCGACCGCGAGGCCGAACCGGTCGGAGAGTTCGGAGACCCGGCGGGCGGCGTTGCGCAGACCGCCGGACTTCCCGCTCGTGCCGAGCACAACGTTCTCGACCACCGAGTAGCTCGACACCTGCAGCAGGTGCTGGTGCACCATGCCGATGCCGAGCTCGATGGCGTCCCGCGGCGAGCGGATCTGCACCGGGCGGCCGTCCACCCGGATCTCACCCGCGTCCGCCCGGTAGAGGCCGTAGAGCACGTTCATCAGCGTGGTCTTGCCGGCGCCGTTGCCCCCGACGAGCCCGTGGACCTCACCGGGCGCCAGCTCGAAGTCGGCGTCGACGAGGGCACGGACCGGCCCGAAGGACTTGCTGATGCCGGTCATCGTGAGCGGCCGGGCCTGGTCGGGGGTCTGCCCCCCGATCGCCCTGGAGTTCGACGAATGGCTCATTCGACCGGCGTCACGTCGCGGTCGACCTCGATCTCGCCGGCGGCGAGCTGCTCGAGGACGGCGTTGACCTGGTCGAGCGCGGCCGGGTCGACGTTCTGCGGGTCCTGCAGCGAGATGCCCTGGTCGTAGGTCATCCCGAGGTAGCCACCGGTCTCGCCGTCCTCCACCGAGGTGAGGATCTCGTCGAGCATGACCTCGAAGTCGTACAGCACCGAGGTCAGGTAGTGGTCGGGGGCGAGGTTGGACTTGTCCGTGTACTTCGCGCTCATCAGCGCCCCGGGCGGGCCGTCGCTGACGGCCTCGAAGGCCCCGACGACACCGAGGTTCAGCGAGGTCAGGACGACGTCGTTGCCGGCACCGAGCAACTGGCTGGTGAACTGCTGCGCCCGTGTCGGGTCGTTGAAGTCCCCCGTCCACACCGCCGTCAGCTCGGCGTCGGATCCGATGTCCTCGATCGCCTGCTCCACGGCGTGGACCTCGGAGTAGGAGAACGGCAGGGTGACCCCGCCCAGGTAGGCGATCTGGCCGGTCTGGGACGCGGCGGCAGCCAGCACGCCGAGCGGGTAAAAGGCCAGGTGGAAGTTCCGGTCGAGGACCCAGACGTTTTCGGGCACGTCGGCGGGCTCGGTGTCCTGCTCGGCGATGAAGGTGACGTCGGGGGCCTCGGCGGCCACGGCGACGGTGGCGTCGTAGAACTGGCTGCCGTGGGTCCAGATGACGGTGTACCCGTCGGCCACGTACTCCCGGAGCACGCGCTCGGCGTCGGGGACCAGGACGCTCTCGGAGTAGGTGATCTCGGCGTCGTGCTCCTCCTCGGCCGCCTCGAGGGCCTGCAGGCCGAGGAAGGTGTAGTCGGCGTCGGTCGTCACGCCGGAGAAGATCGCCGCGATGCGCTGCGCCTCCCCTTCCCCCGTTCCAGTACCGGCGGCGCCTCCGCTCCCCCCGCCGCCGCAGGCGGTGACGGTCAGCAGGAGCGCAGCAGCCAGGCAACTCGTGGAGAGTCGGGCAGATCGCATGGTGGGGACCATCCTCGGGGTCGGCGGTGCTCTCAGTACCTCATCGCTAAACGACTTGGTGCACGCTAGGTGGAGAGTGTTACGAATCCGAGGCGGTGACGTGTCGGACGCTCGCGTGGCACGTCGAACCACGCACCGGCCGGATGGGGCAGACAGGAGAGGCGACCGGCCGTCGCCGCGGCGGTGGCGGCGACACCGGGGTCGGTGGCGGCGACACCGGCGTCGGTGGCTACCCGGTCAGCCGTGTCGACCGGGCTCTCAGTCCGCCTCGGCGAGTGCGTCGGCGTGCGCCGACGCACGGTCGCGGTTCTCGATGGCCTCGTCGGCCTCGCGCTCGGCAGCGCATCGCCAGCGGTGCGCGCGCGCCAGGTCGTCGGCGACTGCACCCGCCTCCTCCTCCACGCGAGCGAGCTCCGCCGCCAGCTCGTCGACCCGGACCTGGAGTTCGGCGCGGCGGGCGTCGAGCCGGTCGGTCGCACGACGCGCCTGCTCGGCCGCGACCACCTTGTCCTCCGCGATCGCCGCCGCCTCCTCCGCGGCGCGACGCGCCTCGGCCACTTGCCACAGCCGGCGCTCCTCGGCCTCCCGCCGCCGCTCCTCCCCCGCCCGCCGGCGCTCGATCGCCGACTCGCGGCGGGAGCGGCGGGCCGGTCCCGGCTCGGCCGCCGGCGGCCTCACCAGCCGCAGCGCCGGGCGCGGTGCGACGGTCCCCAGCCCGCTGTAGGACATCGCCCCGGTGAGCCGGCCGGTGAGCAGCGCCGCCCCGGCCTCGGGATCGGCCATGGCCGCCCGCAGGGTCTCCTCCACCTGACCGGACACCGACGCGCTCACCGGGTGGCCACGCTCGCGGGCGAGGGCGGCGGCCTGCCGGGTGAGCGCGTTCAGCAGTTGGCCGCGCTGGGTGTTCAGCGCCCGGAGCTCGTCCCCGGCCAGGTTCTCCTGGGCGCCGCGGAGCAGGTCGCCCAGCTCGACCAGGCCCTCGATCTCCCCGCGGTGGGCGCGGACGAGCAGGTTGCAGACCCAGGCGGCCGTCGACGGCTTGGGCAGCGCCCCGATCTCCTTGGCCAACGCCTTGTCCCCCGTTGCCTTGGCCTCGTCCTGGCGCTCCTTGCGCAGGGCGACGAACTCCTCGGGGGCGGTCTCGTACAGCTCGTCGGCGACCTCGTCGAACTCCACGCCTCTCCCCGGTGCTACGAACTCGTGGTGATCAGCGCTTGATCACCACGAGTTCGTAGCACTCGCAGCCGGGCGACGTCAGCAGCAGGCCGCGGCGGGCCGGGCGTCGGTGCCGGAGTCCTCGGTCCGGCAGCAGGTGCCGTCTCCGCTGACGGCGGAGAGCTCGGCGGCCGTCTGCCCCTCCAGGTCGGGGCGCGCGTCCGCCTTGACGGCGTAGACCTCCCACGGCTCGCCGCCGGGCCCGGTCACCCAGACCTTGTCCTGGACGGCGTAGCAGCAGGTGGTGTCCCCCTCCGGCCGGGTCGCCAGGCCGGCGTCGGCCAGCCGGTCCGTGGCCGCGGTGACCTCGTCGGTGGAGGCGACCTCCACACCGAGGTGGTCCATGCGGGTGGGCTCTCTGGGCCGCCCGGCGCTGGTTCCCGGGGGATCCGACCGTCCCGGCCCGACTCGACCGACGAGCATCCCGATGACCCAGACCGACCGGCCCACCGGCGTCCCCGGGCTGCTGGACCCGAACGTGGTGCTGCGGCGCCACGTGGAGGACCTGTCCGCGCGCTTCGCGGGGACGGTCGGCCCGGGGTCCGTCGAGCGGATGGGCTCCGAATCCTACGCCGGTCCCGGCCGCGTGCGAGGGCTCCTCGCCGAACTGGGCGCATGAGCCGCCGCCTGGTCGTCGCCGGCGGCAGTGACGCGGGGATCTCCGCCGGGCTGCGCGCCCGCGAACTCGACCCGGGGGCCGAGGTCACCGTCGTGGTGGCCGACGCCTACCCCAACTTCTCCATCTGCGGGATCCCGTACCACGTCTCGGGCGAGGTACCGGACTGGCGGTCGCTGGCCCACCGGACCTCCGCCGACCTGGAGGCGGCCGGGCTGGCCCTGCGGGTCGGCACCCGCGCCACCGGCATCGACGTCGCCGGCCGGCGCGTTTCGGTGACCGACGCGAGCGGGGCCACGGAACTGCTGGCCTACGACGAACTGGTCGTGGGCACCGGCGCACGTCCGGCGCTCCCGGCCATCAGCGGTCTCGGCGGCACCGACGGGCTCGGACCGGCCGACGGCGTGCACGTGGTGCACACCATGGACGACACCCACGGCCTGATGGCCACCCTCACCGGCCGCCCGGTGCGCTCGGCGCTCGTCGTCGGCGCCGGCTACATCGGTGTGGAGATGTCCGAAGCACTCGTCGCCCGAGGCATCGCCACCACGGTGGTCCAGCGGTCCGCGGAGGTGCTCCCCACCGTCGACGCCGAGCTGGGTGCGCTGGTCCGGGCGGAGATGACCCGGCACGGGGTGCAGGTGCTCACCGGGACCACCGTCACGGGGCTGACCCGTGCCGACGGCTCCCGGGTCAGCGCGCTCACGTCGAGGGGTCCGCTGGAGCGCCTTTTCGACCTGGTGGTGGTCGTCGCCGGCGTGCGCCCGTCGGTGGACCTGCTGGTCGGCGCGGGAGCGACCACGGGGGCCGGCGGCGCGGTCGTCGTCGACGAGACCATGGCCACCGGCCTGCCGCACGTCTGGGCGGCAGGCGACTGCGTGGTCACCCACCACCGCCTGCTGGGCGTCACCTACCTCCCGCTCGGCACCACCGCGCACAAGCAGGGCCGCGTAGCCGGCGCCAACGCCGTCGGCGGGCACGCCCGCTTCGCCGGCAGCGTCGGCACCCAGGTGGTCAAGGTCTTCGACCTGGTGGCCGCCCGCACCGGTCTGCTCGAGCACGAGGCTGCCGCCGCGGGCTTCCGTCCGGTCACCACCGCGACCAGCCCGGACGACCACAAGGCCTACTACCCCGGCGCCCGGCCGATCACGATCCACGTGACCGGCGACGCCGACACCGGCCGGCTGCTGGGCGCGCAACTGGTCGGCCGGCTGGGCAGCGAGGTCGCCAAGCGCGCCGACGTCTACGCCACCGCCCTGTTCCACGCCATGACCGTGGACGGCCTGGCCGACCTCGACCTGACCTACACCCCACCGCTCGGGTCGCCCTGGGACGCTGTGCAGATGTCCGCCCAGGCGTGGAGCAAGGAGCACCGACCCACCACCGTCACCGCCCTGCCCGCGGCGATGGCCGAACGAGCCCCGTGACAGAGGAGAACCCCGTGAGTGACCGCCCCAGCGTGCTGTTCGTCTGCGTGCACAACGCCGGCCGCTCCCAGATGGCCGCCGGCTGGCTGCGGCACCTGGCCGGCGACGGCGTCGAGGTGCGGTCGGCCGGCTCGCTGCCCGGCGACCAGGTGAACCCGGCGGCGGTCGAGGCGATGGCCGAGGTCGGCATCGACATCTCCGACCAGCGACCCAAGGTGCTCACCACCGAGGCCGTCGAGGCCTCCGACGTGGTCATCACGATGGGGTGCGGCGACGCCTGCCCGATCTTCCCGGGCAAGCGTTACCTGGACTGGGCGCTGGAGGACCCGGCGGGCAAGGGCGTGGAGTCGGTGCGGCCGATCCGCGACGAGATCGAGCGGCGCATCCGCGGGCTGCTCGCCGAGCTGGGGGTCAGCGCTCCCGCCTGAGCACGAAGAAGAACGGATCGGGCAGGCCGCGCAGGTCCATCATCCCGAGGACCGTGCGGCTGCTCACCCGCTTGAAGACGTCGATGATCGGCAGGCGGTCGTAGACCATCGCGGCGGAGACGACGCCGCGGTGCTCGACCATCCGCAGCCGCGCCTTCGGCCGGGAGGTGGTCAGCAGCGGCCGGACGGCGGTGAACGCGGCCCGGGCAACCCGCGAGTGAGCCAGCCGCGGGGCGGCGCGGAGCGCGCCGACCGGGATCAGCGCGGGGTCGACCGGCCGCGGCCCCGCCGCCGTCCCGAACAGCAGCGGGTGCACCGTCTCGGTGTCGAGGAACTCCTTGCCCCACCAGCCGTAGGCCGCCAGCAGCCCGTCCAGCGGGGAGCCCGTGGGCAGCTCGCTGCCCCGCCACCGGCCGAGCATCTCCTCGACCGGCTGCGGCTCGAACCAGTCGAAGGACGACTGCGCTTCTGCCCGGGAGACACCGTCCCGCTGGGCATCGCGGACCCACGCGTCCGGGCTGGTGAACCGCAGTGTCACCCCACCGGGCGCTCGAAGGTGACCAGCACGCCGTCGACCCCACCCGGGCCGATGCGGCCCTTGACCTCCACCGAGGTGATCGCCTTGAGCTGCCATCCCTCCCGGGCGTGCTGGTTGAGCACCTTCTCCAGCTTGCCGCCGCTCATCTTGCCGCCGATGAGGCCCTCGCGGATCTCCTCGACCTTGTACTCGTAGCGCGCTGCAGCCACGGGTCACCCGTCCTCTCGCCTGGTCCGGCCGGTCGCCCGCCAGCCTGCCGCGCTCCCCCGCCGGCGTCGAGCCGGGCGAGCTGCAACGGCTCTAGTGATACGGATCACTCGTGTGTAACGTCCGCGCGGGGCGCCGCCGGCGCCGGGAGGAGCACGCGTGAGGACCACACCGAGACATGCACGGCGCAGCCGCTGGGCCGCCGTCCTGCTGGGCGCCCTGATGATCACCGCCGTCCCCGGAACGGCGGCTGCCGACCCCGACGAGACGTCGGCCGAACCCCTGCCGGTCGTGTTCGTGCACGGCAACAGCGGCTCGGCCGCCCAGTGGCAGACGCAGTTCCAGCGGTTCACCAGCAACGGCTACCCCCAGGAGCTGCTGTTCGCCTACGAGTACGACACCAGCGGCAGCGACAACACGCAGGCGATCGCGGAGCTCGATCCCTTCCTGGACGCCGTGCTGGCGCAGACCGGCGCCGAGCAGGTGCTGCTCGCCGCGCACTCCCGCGGCACCACGGTGAGCCACGCGTACCTGGCCGAGCCGGCGCAGGCGGCGAAGGTCGCCAAGTACGCCAACCTGGACGGGCGCAGCGCCGAGGCGCCGCCCGGCGGCGTCCCGACGCTGGCGGTCTGGGGTGAGTGGTACTCCCCGCCCGAGCCCCGCCGCGGCAGCGTCGGCGAGATCGAGGGCGCGGTGGCGAACCTCTACAACCCCGACCAGGGCCACACCGAGGCCGCCTCGTCGGCGCGGACCTTCGCCGCCGTCTACGAGTTCTTCACCGGCTCGGCGCCCGCGACCACCGACGTCGTGCCGGAGCCGCCCGCCGAGGTCACCGTCGCCGGACGCGCCGTGCTGTTCCCGCAGAACCTTGGCTTCGAGGGCGCCACCCTCGAGGTGTGGCGAGTGAGCACGCGGACCGGCCGGCACACCTCCGCCCACCCGGTGGCGACGATCCGGATCACCGGTGACGGGTCCTTCGGCCCGCTGGACCTGTACGGCCGGCACAGCTACGAGTTCGCGCTCCACCGGCCCGACGGCTCGGTCCACCACTTCTACCAGTCGCCGTTCGCCCGGTCCGACCACTTCGTCCGCCTCAACAGCGGCATCGCCGGCGAGGGCCTCGAGGCCTTCGTGCCCAAGAGCGAGGAGCACACCAACCTGGCCCTGATCCGGGCGCGGGAGATCTGGGGTGACCAGGGTGCGGACTCCGACGAGATCACCGTCGACGTGATCGGCGACCGCACCGACCCGCTGGACGTGACCACCCCCGCCACCACGCCGCGGAGCAGCACCGAGGGCACGTTCGGGCGGGTCGGTGAGGTGAACGCCCTCTTCCTCACCGACGTCGGCACGCGGACGCCGACCGGGTACACCGCGCCGGACCAGGCCACCGACCTGAGCAAGGGCGACCTGTTCCCGTTCAACACGCTCACGTTCCTCAACGCGGTCGACGCCTACCTGCCGGCGAGCCCGCGCGGGCTGCGCCCGATCCGCATCGAGGTGCGGCCGCGCGGCGGCGGGGAGCCCGAGGTGATCACGGTTCCCGGCTTCCCGTCGGTGAACGACCGCATCTCGGTGACGCTGCGCGACTCGACGCAGGAGGACTACGCGTTCGGAGCCCGTCGCTGATCCGGCGGGTGCGGCCCGGTGGCGCTCAGCCGCCGGGCCGCACCCAGCCGGCCTCGAGCAGCGCCGTCTGCACCCGGTCGGCCGCCTCGACGGCCACCGGACGGCCGGCGACCAGATCGGCGTAGAGGAACGCCTCCGCCAGCTTGACCAGGGCATAGGCCAGGCTCTCCCGGTCGATGATCGGCCGCAGCCGGCCGGCCCGCTCGTCGCTCTCGATCAGCTCCACCGCCACCCGCACCGCGCGGGGCTCCACCGGCCCCGCCGGATCGGTGAGCACGCGCAGGGCCAGATCGGGCTCGTTATCGATGAGGGTCCGGATGCCGGTGCTGCCGACGACCCCGGCGTTGAAGGCCCGGATCACCCGCGCGCTGCGCAGCTCCGGGTCCCCTGGCCTGCGCCGCGCGTCCTCCGCGGCCGTGCACGCCTGCCAGCCCCGCTCGGCGAGGTACCAGACCGCCTCGCCGACCAGTCGCTCGCGGCTGCCGACGTGCCGGTGCAGGGTCATCCGGGAAACCCCGATCTCCTCGCCCAGCGCACCCATGTCGATGCGCCGCCCGGAGTGGATCCACCGGGCCGCCAGCGCGATCACCGTGGCCGCGTCCACCCGCGTGCGCGCGGGACGGTTCCCGGTCCGGTCCACGGTCGGAATGGTCCCAGAGCCGGGCGTGCGGTCGCCGGGACCGCTGCTCATGGACCGTCGGCGCCGGCCAGGGAACGTTCGAGCTCCGGCGTCAGCCGCGGGATCGGTTCGGCCGGGTGTCGTCGTCCACCGGGCGCCGCGTGGCCGCGGAGACGAACGGGCTGCGCACCGCCGCGGCCACCGCGTCCGGGTCGGCGCGGGCGGCGAGAACCCGGCCGCCCGTGTCGACGGGGGCGGCGAGCCCGACGGGGGTGACCTCGACGGCCGCCCAGCGGGCCGCACCGGCGCCGAACGCCGTCGCCGACAGCACGGCCAGCTCGCGCCACTGCCGCCCGACGAACTGCACCCGGTGGACGTCGTCGGTCCGGGACCGGACCACCGCCCGGAAGACGACGTGCTCGGCGCGGTCGGGCACGCGGATGGCCAGCTCCACCTCGGCGCCGACGGCGGCGCCGACGCCGCGGACGCGGAGCTGCGCGCCTCCGAGCGAGACGTCGACGAGCCGCGCGGGCGCCCCGTCGACCACGGCCGGAAGCGCGGCCGGGAAGCGGTGACCGTCCCGGCGCTCGGCGGAGAAGCGCGGATCGCGGATCCGCCGGATGCCGGCCAGCACGAAGCCGAGGGTGACGCTCACCCAGAGGACCGGCACCAGCGTGGTGCCGCCCCAGCGGAGCTCGATCGGGGTCCAGCCGGCCAGGCTCGCGGCCGTGTGCAGCAGGCTGCCGGCGAGCACGGCGGCGAGTGCGAGCAGCAGCGCGGGCACCCGAGCGCGGGTCCGCTCCTCCCCGGTGCGCCCCTTCGCGGTGACCGCGAAGCGGCCCGTGCCGCGCAGCACCAGCGACAGCGTCGCGGCGAGGTTGGAGGGCAGCCGGACGACCTCGAACAGCAGCGAGAAGCGCGCCGGGGCGAACCCGCGCGACAGCAGCGTCAGCGCCGCCTGCTGGAGCAGGAAGGGGACGCCGGCCATCACCGCGAACAACGCGGGCGGTGCATCCACCGGGAAGAGCCCGGTGACCAGCACGGCGACCGGGACCAGGGCCAGCCCCAGCGTCCGCCACGAGTCGAACCACGCCGACAGCGAGTAGAGGTAGCCCAGCCGCTGCCGCAGCGTCAGTCCCGTGGCGGTGAGCGGGTTGTCGTGCCGCAGCACCTGCATCGCCCCCCGGCCCCACCGCCGGCGCTGCGCGTAGAACGCGTCCGGGCTGCCGGCCGCGAGCCCGCGGGCGAGCACCTCGTTGTGGTACGCGCTCCGCCAGCCGGCGCGGTGCAGCTTCATCGTCGTGTGGAAGTCCTCGGTGAGCGACTCCGTCGCCACTCCCCCGATCTCGCGCAGCGCCTCGGCGCGCAGGACCGCGTTCGTGCCGCACCAGAAGGCGGCCCCCGCGTGGTGCTTGCCCGCCTGGATCACCCGGTAGAAGAGCGACTCCTCGTGCAGGTCGGCGCCCGGGCGCAGGTGCTCGAACGAGCCGGTGTTGTAGAAGTGCTGCGGCGTCTGCACAAGCGCCAGCCGCTCGTCGGCGAAGTAGGGCAGCGTGCGGGTGAGGAAGTCCGGATCGGGGACGTGGTCGGCGTCGAACACCGCGACGAGGTCGGTGCGCACCAGCGCCAGCGCGTGGTTGAGGTTGCCCGCCTTGGCGTGGTCGTGCTCGGGGCGGGTGACGTACCGCGCGCCGAGCGCCGTCACCATCTCCTCCACCTCGAGCCGGTCGCCGTCGTCGAGCACCCAGGTCTCGTGCTCGCCCTCCATCGCCAGGCAGGCGGCGACGGTCGGCAGGAGCACGTCCAGGTGCTCGTTGTAGGTGGCGATGAGCACGGTGACCGACGGCGGCGGCCCGGGGCGAGGCGCCGGCACGGTCGCCGGGGCGACGGTCCAGGTGGTCATCACGAACAGCAGCAGGGCGAGGCCGCCGTAGACCTCGAGCGCCAGGAACGGCACCCCCAGCCAGAGCGCCGGCCCCTCGGGCAGCGTGGCCAGCAGCCGCCAGGTGAGGTAGCCGGCGGTCGCCAGGACGGCGGCGACGGCCACGGCGCGCACGCCGAGGAGCCGCAGGGCGCTCTCCGGCGCCGGAACGGCGTCCCGGGTCCCGCTGGGGCGGCCCAGCGCCGCCCGTTCGATGCTCACCCCGGGGGAATCGACATCTCCCCGCGGCGCGCACATCCCCCCGAGGGGTGAGATCGACCCGCGTGCTCAGCCGGAGGTGACGCGGAGCCGGGCAGCGGTCCGATCGGCCATGTCCGCGAACTCGGCCCCCTCGTGCAGCAGCGTCCACGCCAGGACCAGTTCCACCGCCGAGGGCACAGCGGCCACGTCGACGACTGCCGGCGGCGCCACGAGGTGCCGGACGCTCTCGACGAGCAGCCCGTCCCCGGGGCCACCGGCCTGCCGCTCCACCCGCCGGACGCGCAGCGCCGGGCCCGCCGGCAGCGCCACCAGGTCGACCTCGGGAGGGGCCAGCCCACGCCCCACCGTGGCGCGTTCCTGCTCGGCGAGCTCCGGCAGCCCGGTGGTGAGCCGGTACCGGTCCGCGCGCAGCGTGGCGAGGACGCCGTACCGGGGATCGGGGATCCAGAGCGCGCCCAGGTCGGGGGTTCCCTCGCGCAGGGCGGTGGCCAGCGACAGCACCTGTTCGCCGAGCGCTCCCGCCGCGGCGCCGCGGACGCCGAGGTCGTCGCAGACCTCCTGCGTCCAGGCGGCGACGGCCCCGGAGCGTGGCAGCCACTCCCAGCCCGCGCCGGACGGCTCGACCCGGTAGGTCCAGTCCTGGACGGCGCCGGTCACGGGAGCCACCGGAAGGAGCCGGCGACGGCGTCGAACAGCGCGGTCAGCGGCTCGAGCAGCTCCAGCAGCGGCGTCGAGAAGCTCAGCAGCACGTAGCCGCCGCCGGGCATCGGGTGCTGGTACTGCACCACCGCCGTCTCCAGCAGCCGGCCGTCCGGTGCCGGTGCCTGCGTTCGGCGGCGCAGGCGGGCCACGGGGCCGGCCGCGAGCTCCACCACCTCGGCGGCCGCCCCCGCTCCCCCCGCGGCGAGGAAGGCCGCCTCCGCGGCGCCCGGCCGGTCCCCCGCCGGGCGCGGGGGGACCACGCCCACCGCCAGGGCGCACGCGATCGGCGGGGCGCCGTCCTGGAGCACCGGGAGGTGCACCTCGACGGTGTGGCTGTCGCTGCGGGCGGCGGCCGCGCCGTGCAGCGCGCGCGCCACCTGCGGCATCAGCCGGTCGCGGTCGGGCCGGCCCCGGGTGACCGCCCGGGCGATCCGGCGGACGTCCGCGTCCCGCCGCGCCTCGTCCAGGACCCGGATCCGCGCCCAGTCGCCGGGCACCGCGAACGTGAAGTCCCGGGGGCGGAGCGCCGTGGTCACCGCCCGGACCCGACGGGAGTGCGGGGTCCGTGGCCGCGCAGCTCCTCGCCGATCGCGCGGCCGGTGGCAGCGCTCCCGGCACCGGCCGAGGAGAGCACCGCGGCGTCGGCGAGGAACTGGCTGCGCTGCCCCGTCCGGACCACGGGGGCGGCGGTGGTCGCGGGGTGGACCGTCGGGGAGCGACCGGAGGTCACGTCGCGGAACAGCCCCGACGGGCGGTAGGCCTCGGCCCACTCCCCGCGGGTGGGCACCCAGCCGGACGGCCGGCGGGCTCGGGAAGTGAGCGCGCCGGGCACGGACCCGCCGGCCGGGACGCCCTGGTCCCGCACCGCCTGCCGGGCCTGCCGGCGGGTCATCCCCGAGGCGCGCAGGTGCTGCACCAGCGAGGGGCGGGCCAGCCCGCGGGTGCCGGTGGCGACCGCCCGGCCGGCCAGCGCGAAGGCACGGCCCGCCCCGAAGGTGAGCACGCCCACCGCGTCCCACAGCACGTCCGACAGCTTCGCCCGGCCCGCCGCGTGCAGCACGGTGTTCCCCGCCAGGGAGACGGCCCCGGTGACGAACGCGAGCCCCGCGAACGCCGCGGCGAACGGTTGCAGCCCCGGGATGGCGAGCAGGAAGAGCGCGACGAGCCCGAAGACCGCCGAGAGCTTCCCGGCCCAGCCCGTGACGACGGCGACGACGTCCAGCACGTCGTCCCAGAAGCTGTCCGCGAGGTGGTCGCTGGCGCCCAGGACGTCGTCGATGGCGTCGGCTGCGGCGTTCCCCGCCGCCTGCCATTCGGCCTCCAGCGCCGCGAGCTCCTCGTCGGCCGCCCGGATGCCGGCGGTGGCGGCCGCGGCATCGTCGTGCGCCCGGCGTTCGGCGACCGGATCGGGCTCCGGCAGCGTCGCGGCGCGTTCCCTCGCCCGCCAGGCGGCGTCCCGGGCGTCCTCGGCCCGCTGGGCGCGGGCGAGGACCGTGTCGGCGCCCGCTTGGACGTCGTCGAGCGTGCGCGCGTAGGCGGCGAGCGCCTCCGCCGTGCCCTCGTACCGGTCGAGGGCCAGCTCGATCGTCCCGGCCACCTCGGCGGTCCGCTCGCGGAAGGCCCGGCCGGCGTCGGACTCCCAGGTCGTCGCGCTGTCGTGGATGGTGCGGAGCGCCCTGGCCGCCGTGGTGATCGCCGCCGCCGTGTCGGCGTACCGCCGGGCGAGCCGGGCGATCGCCGCGGGGTCGCCGCCGACCGGGTCCGAGGGGCGCAGCGGCGACCAGTCACGCGGGCGGCTCACCGCTCACCGGCCAGGGCGGTGACCAGCTCGGTCTCGATCCGCTCGTACACCTCGGCGGCGTCCTGGGCGGCCTGGCCGAGGCCCTCGACCAGCCCGGCCATCTCCGTCCGCCGATGGTCCCAGTTGCTGCCGAACTCCCGCAGCCGGTCGCGCAGCCGGTCGTGCGCGATGACGTCGCTGCCGACGTCCGCCGTGTCCCGTGCGCCGTCGAACTCCCGGTAGACGACCAGCAGGGCACGACCGGCGTCGCGCAGGACCGGGGTCTCCACCTCGAGGCCGTCAGTCACGACGCGGACCCTAGGCAGATCCGGCTCGGGTCCGGATCCGTTGTCCACAGGCGGCTCAGGCGGTGCGGGGGCCCTCCCAGAGGTCGATGCCGGCGTCCACGGCGTGCCGGTCGATCGCGGCGAGCTCGTCCTCGGTGAACCCGAGGTTCTCCAGCGCGCCGACGTTCTGCTCCAGCTGCGCCACGCTGCTGGCCCCGATCAGCACGGTGGTCATCCGCTGGTCCCGCAGCGCCCAGGCAAGCGCCATCTGGGCCAGCGACTGCCCGCGCTGCTGCGCCATGTCGTCGAGCGCCCGGACGTGGGTGAGCGCCTGCTCGGTGAGCAGGTCCGGCGAGAGCGACTTGCCCTGACTGGCGCGCGATCCCTCCGGGACGCCGCCGAGGTACTTGTCGGTGAGCATGCCCTGCGCCAGCGGCGAGAAGGCGATGCACCCAGCCCCGACGTCGGCGAGGGTGTCGAGCAGGTCCTCCCGCTCGATCCAGCGGTTGAGCATCGAGTAGGACGGCTGGTGGATCAGCAGCGGCGTCCCCAGGTCGGCGAGGATCGCCGCCGCCCGGCGGGTCTGCTCCGGCGAGTACGACGAGATGCCCGCGTAGAGGGCCCTCCCGGAACGGACGGCGGTGTCCAGCGCCCCCATCGTCTCCTCCAGCGGCGTCGTGGGGTCGGGCCGGTGGCTGTAGAAGATGTCGACGTACTCCAGGCCCATCCGCCGCAGCGACTGGTCCAGGCTGCTCAGCACGTACTTCCGCGAGCCGCCGCCCTGGCCGTACGGGCCGGGCCACATGTCGTAGCCGGCCTTCGTGCTGATGACCAGCTCGTCGCGGTAGGGCCGGAAGTCGTCCCGGAGGTGCCGGCCGAAGTTGCTCTCGGCCGAGCCGTAGGGGGGCCCGTAGTTGTTCGCGAGGTCGAAGTGCGTGATGCCCAGGTCGAAGGCCCGGCGGAGGATGGCGCGCTGACGGTCGAACGGGACGTCGTCGCCGAAGTTGTGCCAGAGGCCCAGGCTGATCGAGGGGAGGTCCAGGCCGCTGCGCCCGGTGCGGCGGTAGGGCATGGACTCGTAGCGGTCGTCGGCAGCGGAGTAGGCCATCGCTGCATCCTGTCCGACCGCCCGCTCCCCCGCCCACCGGCCCCGGAGCCTCGTCCGGCGCGGTCGCCGCCGCTAGGCTGGGCGGTGCCGTCCCCGCCTCACCCCAGGAGTGCCCGTGCTGCTGCGCCTGATCGGTCTGCTGCTGGTCGTCTGGCTGGCGCTGTCGATCATCGGGGCGCTGATCGAGGGGCTGTTCTGGCTGCTGCTCGTGGGCGTCGTGCTCTTCCTGGCCACCGCCGCCTACGGCTGGTCGAAGGGCAGCAGCAAGGTCTAACCGGGCCGGTCAGTCCCCGTCTGCGTCGCCGCCGGCTCCGTCGGCGTACGGCAGCTGATCGGTGCGCCGGTCCACTGGTGGCAGTTCCGGCACCGGGTGCCCGGCCACCTGCTCGGCGGGAGCGACGCGGACGCCGGCCTCCAGGTCGTCCAGTCCGATGGCGTAGCGGTTCTCCGTCATGGGCGCACCCTCCACCCCGGCGACCGGATCGTCCAGACCGGCCCGCGCCGCGATGCTCAGGAGGCGGTCGGTGCCCGCTGGGGCACGGCGACGCTGAGGAGGACGACGCTGTCCTCGTCGGCGTGCAGACTGTGCCGGCGGTCGGGGATGGGGCCGATCTCGAGCGCCCCCAGCTCCACGGCGTCCTCCCCTGCGATGAGCCGGACCTTCCCGCGCAGGACCAGCAGGCTGGCCGGGCCGGGGCTCTCGTGCTCGGCGAGCTGCTGGCCCCGCACCAGGGCGATCACGGTCTGCCGCAGCCCGTCGACGGGGTGCGGCAGGGTGCGCGCGGCGCGCTGGGCCTTCCCCGCCGCTGCGTCGGCGACCAGCTCGGCGGCCAGTCGTTCCAGGTCCACGGATCCTCGGTCGTCCACGGCCCCATCGTGCGCCGGCGGTCGAGGACCGGCGACCGCGCTCACCTGGTCGCCCACAGCAGCCGCCTGGCACCGCACCTCATGGCTCGGTACACCTAGGCCGGTGCCTGGGCGGGGCCGTCGGCAGTCACCCGGTCCTCACCGCCCAGGAGTCGGACGCCGGAGGTGCGCTCCCAGGCGTCCACCGCGTCCCAGTCCGCGCCGTCGAGGGTGGCGAGCGCGGCCGGGAAGAGCCCGAAGTCCCCTTTGAACATGTGCTCGTCCAGGTCGTGGAGGGCGCGCAGCACCCCGTCCGCCCACTGGTCGGCCGCCCCGGTGCCGAGGTCGTCGAGCTCCTCCACGGCCTCGAAGAGGTCGGCGTGCTCCCCCTCGAGCACCGCCACGCGGTCGGTCAGCTCGCTTACCTGCGCCAGCCGCGGGAAGAGCGCCTTCTCCTCCTTGGCCACGTGCGGGCCGAGCACCGCCAGCAGCGCCTGGAAGCCCACCCGGGCGGCGGGGAGCGCACCGGCCGACAGCGCCCGCGCGGGGTGCGGCCGGGGGGCGTCGCGCAGGACGAGCGCCGAGACGATCGCGTAGACCGCGAGCAGCGCCGCGACGAGGGTGAACGGGAACGCGAGGCCGACGCCGTCCGCGAGCTGCACGGTCGTGAACGCCGAGATCGCGGTGCCGCCCATGCCGGCCCCGAAGATGCCGAGGGCCGTGCCCCGCTTGGCCGGCGGGAACCACGCGTTGACCAGCGGGACGCCGATGGCGAACGTGGTGCCACCCAGCCGGAGGACGAAACCGCCGAGCAGCATCAGCGCGTAGGAGTCGTTGCCGACGTAGCCGATGAACAGCACCGGCAGGATCGTCAGCGCACTGACCAGCGGGAACATGACCCGGGCGCCGAACCGGTCGGTCAGCGCCCCTACCGGGATGCGGCCCAGCGAGCCGACCACCACGGGCACCGCCACCAGGAGCGACGTCTGCAGCGCACGGAGGTCGAGCCGGCCGGTGAAGAAGGCACCGAGCGGGCTGACCAGCACCCACGCCCAGAAGTTGATGACGAACCCGACCGTCGCCACCGCGAGCATGACCCACGCCTGGCGCGGGACGGGCGGGGCGGCCGGCGCCGGGCCGGCCGAGGGGGTGGGGGTGGGGACCGCGCTGCCTGCGCCCGAGAGCCTAGGACGCCGGGCCCGCCGGCCGGTGGGCGTGCATGTAGCGGTAGTAGTCGGCCAGGCGCAACCGGCCGGCCGCCGCCTCGTCGACGAGGACCGTGGCCCGCGGGTGCAGTTGCAGCACCGAGGCCGGGCACATGCTGGTCAGGGGGCCCTCCACCGCTGCGGCCACGGCGACGGCCTTGGCCTCGCCCTGGGCCACCAGGAGCAGGCGCCGCGCCTCCAGGATGGTCGCCAGCCCCTGCGTCAGGCAGTGCACGGGCACCTCGTCCGGCGTCCCGAAGAACCGGGCGTTGTCCGCGCGCGTGCGGGGTGCCAGCGTGGTCACCCGGGTCCGGGACGCGAACGACGACGTCGGCTCGTTGAACCCGATGTGGCCGTTCGCCCCGATGCCGAGGACCTGCACGTCGATGCCGCCGGCCGCGCCGATCGCCTGTTCGTAGGCGTCCGCGGCGGCGTGCAGGTCCGGTGCCTGTCCGTCCGGGACGTGCACGCGCCCGGGAGCCAGCCCCAGCGGCTCGGTCACCGTCCGGCGGATGACCGACGCGTAGCTCTCCGGGTGCTCCGGCGGGATGCCGACGTACTCGTCCAGCGCGAACCCGCTGACGCCCGACAGGTCCAGCTCCCCCTCGGCCGCCCGCCGGGCGAGCTCCGCGTAGAGCCCCAGCGGCGACGAGCCGGTCGCCAGTCCGATGACGGCGCCCGGGCGCCGGCGCACGACGTCCGCGACCCGCTGGGCTGCGACCCGGGCGACCTCGTCGGGGCCGGGGAGGATGACGATCTCCACGGGGCAGGGTCCCACGCACTGGCCCTCCCGGGTGAGCCGCCGGGCGGCCGGCTGCAGCCGGCCGCCCGGGAGCCGATGGAGCAGGAGTGCGACGACGACTGCTCGCCCTGACGCTCGGCCCACTGCTGGGCACCCTGCTCGGCGCCACGGCCTGCGGCACCGACGGCGGTGGGACCGACCCCGCGGCGGACGCCGGGTGCCCGGCCGCGCAGGTCACCCGTCCCGGCGCCGGCGACGGGGTCTACCTGGGGGTGAACCTCGACTGGGGTGCCGCGACGCTGGCCGAGCACGGCACCACCCTGGGCTCGCGCCCCGCCGTCGCCGTCTCGTTCACCGGCTTCCCCTTCTCCGCCGCCGACGAGCGCAACCTCGACGCCGCCGTCGAGCAGGTGCGGGACGGCGGCGGCCTGCTGCTGCTCACCCTCGAGCCGCACGACGGGCTGGCGGCGGTCACCGACGGCGTGACCGCGGACCTGGCCGAGCGGCTGGCCGGCTACAACGGCCGCGGGGTGCCCGTCGTGGTCCGGTTCGCCCACGAGATGAACGGCTCCTGGTATGCCTGGGGGCAGCAGCCGGCGGCCTACGTCGAGGTGTTCCGGCGGCTCGCCGCCGCCGTCCACGCCGGGGCTCCGGGGTCGGCGGTCATGTGGGCGCCCAACTACGGCGGCGGCTACCCGTTCACCGGGGGCGCCCACGCCGCCACGCCCGATGACGTCGCGGCGCTGGACACCGACGGCGACGGCGTGCTGTCGGCGGCCGACGACCCCTACGCCCCGTACTGGCCGGGCGAGGACGCCGTGGACTGGGTGGGGATGTCGCTCTACCACTGGGGCGACGCCCACCCGTGGGGCGAGAACGAGGTGCCCGAGCCGGGCAAGTTCCTCGCCCAGCTGACCGGCACCTACGTCGGCCGGGGCGGCGACGACCGGGGGCTACCGGACTTCCACGCCGACTACGGCGAGCGGTACGGGAAGCCGGTGGCCGTGCCCGAGACGGCGGCCTTCTTCGCCCCGGGCGGCGGCGGCGCCGACGAGCTGGCCGTCAAGCAGGCCTGGTGGCAGCAGCTGTTCGATCCGCAGCTGGCCGAGCAGCTGCCCCGGCTGGCGATGGTGAACTGGTTCGAGTGGGCCAAGGACGAGCCGGAGGTCGGCGGCCGGGTGGACTGGCGGGCGACCGGCTCGCCGCGGGTCCGCGAGGCATTCCTGGCCGACATCCCCGGCTGGGCCCTGGATGCCACCGACGTCCCCCGCTGCGGCGGCTGATCCGGCAGCCGGCAGCACCGCCCGCCGGGCGCGCAGCATCCCGCACACGACGAGGGCGCAGCACAGCCCGACGCCGGCCGAGAGCCACACCATGGGCTGGTCGAGGCACCAGCCGTAGCCGGCCCACGAGGCGCACGCCCCGGAGCCGAGCCACCACCGCGCGGGCGAGAGGCCGGAGAGGTCCTGGGTACGGTCGCGAAGGAGGCTGAGCGGCTGGGGCAGCGCGGCCGCCGCGCCCACCGCGGAGGCGACCCCGCCGAGCAGCGCCGTGGCCGCCGCCGGATCGGCGCCGAGCAGCACGGTGCCGGCCAGCCCCCCGCCGGCCAGGGCGGCGAGGACGGCGGCGCCGGACGCGGTGCGCGCCAGCGCCCGCCCCGCCCGCAGCCGCGGCTGGGTGACCAGCAGCGCCGCGAGGACCGCGGTGTTGCCGGCGCCGACGACGGCGTTGGACAGGATCTGCACGCGGTCGCCGGTGAGCAGGCCGAACGACAGCCAGCAGAGGTTGAGCGCGACGGCGAGCCAGGCGCTGGTGGGTGAGAGGCCGAGGGTGCGACGGTGCCGGCAGGAGAGCCAGACCTGGGGCCAGACGACGGCGATGCTGAGGGTGGCCGCGAGGATGCCGAGAGCGGCGGACATGGTGGAGCGGGAATCCGTTCGGAGTCGGTGCGAGAAGGTGGCCACCGGCGAGGAGCTGCGCGGGACCCGGCTCGGGGGCGCTCGTCGGTGAGCGGCATCGGCGGGGGCGGGAGGTGGCCGGAGACATCATCGGCGTTATGCGTTCGTGACCCGACCGTGACCGGCCGGTTGCCTTCTGTGACCCTCGTCGCCCCGCCGTCGTCCTCCCGCGCCGCGCGACGGGTTCCGGCTCCCTAGGCTGGGCGGCCGTGACGACGCCGACCGAGACCGTCCGCGCCGCCGCCGGTTACCTGCGGTCGTGGCTGGACGCCCAGGCGCGGCACCGGCGGGTGCCCGGTATGCAGGCGGCCGTCCGCCACGGCGGCGAACTGGTGCTGTCAGCAGCGGTCGGGGTCGCCGACGTCTCCACCGGCGCACCGCTGACCCCGGCACACCTGTTCCGCATCGCCTCCCACTCCAAGACGTTCACCGCGACCCTCGTGCTGCAGCTGGTCGAAGCCGGGCGACTGCGGCTCGACGACCCGATCGGCACGCACGTGCCGGAGCTGGCGGCAGCCGGCTCGCCGGTCGTCCGGGCGACCGTCCGCGAGTTGCTCGGGCACCAGGCCGGGATCACGCGGGACGGCGCCGACGCCGACTTCTGGCAGCTGGAGCAGCCCTTCCCGGACCGGGCGGGGGTGATCGGCGCGGCGCTGCGGGCCGGCCCGGTGCACCGGCGCAACGAGCACTTCAAGTACTCCAACATCGGGTACGCGCTCGTGGGCCTGGCGATCGAGGCCGTCACCGGGACCTCCTACGCCGACGCCGTCCGCACCCGGATCGTGGAGCCGCTCGGCCTGACCCGGACCGGGGCCGACCTCGACGCGGCGCGGACCGGCGAGTACGTCAGCGGGCACACCGGGCTGCTCCTGGGTGAGGACGTCCGCGAGCCCCTCGGCCCCGCCGGCACCGGCGCCATGGCGGCGGCGACCGGGTTCTACTCGACGGCCGAGGACCTCGCCGTCTTCGGGGCGGCGCACGTGCTCGGCGACGAGCGACTGCTGACCGACGACTCGAAGCGGCTGATGCAGCGCCTGGAGTCGGTGGTCACCGCCTACGGGTCCGAGGTGGGCCGGTACGGCGTCGGGATGGTGCTGACCACTGTGGGCGAGCGGCGCCTCGTCGGACACAGCGGCGGCTTCCCCGGGCAGATCACCGTGACCTTCGTCGACCCGGCCGACGGGCTGGTCGTCAGCGTGCTGACGAACGCGATCGACGGACCGGCCGAGGAGCTGGCGACCGGACTGGTGAAGCTGGTGGACGTCGCACTGCGCCCGCGGGCGACGGTGCCCGCACCGCCGCCCGACGCCCCGCCGCCGTCGTCGTTCACCGGCCGGTTCGCCGGCCTCTGGGGAGTGCTCGACGTCGCCGAGCTCGGGGGCCGGCTGGTGCTCGTCCGGCCGACGTCCGCCGACCCCCTGCCGGGGGTCGAGGAGCTGGAGATCGTCGACGCCGACACCCTGCGGGTCGCCGCGCAGCCGGGTTTCGGCGCGGCCGGTGAGCTCGTCCCGCTGGAGCGGGACGCCGACGGCCGGGTGGTGTCGCTGCGGCTCGGCGGGGTGACGAACCGGCCGGTCGAGGAGTTCCGTCGCCGTCGCTCCGCCATGACCGGCCCGGCGTCGGGACCCTAGGCGCTGAGCCCGGAGAACGTCGGCATCGCCTCCTCGCCGTCCCAGGTCACGCGGAAGGTGAAGGCCTCCTCCAGCGCCTCGCGGTACTGCTCGGCCTCGGCCTCGGTGATCTCACCGGCGGCCAGGACGTCGTCGACGGCCGGGCTCCACGACTCCACGAGCGCGTCGATCAGCTCCTGCGGGTCGACGCCGATGTCCTCGGCGACGGCGGCCAGGTTCTGCTCCTGCTCCTCCATCCGCACGTGCAGCTCGTCGTGGCTGATCGCCAGCACCTCGTCGAGCACGTCCTGCACGGGCTGGTGACCGCGGTGCAGGTCGAGGCTCCCGTCGCCGTAGGCCTCCTGGACCAGCGCGATGAGCTCGGCCTCCGTCGTCACGGAGTCGACGTCGACACCTCCCGGGCCACCACCGCCGCCGGGGCCGCCGCCGGCGAAGCCACTGCCGGCGGCTTCCTCGGCCGCGACGGAGGTGCTGGTCTCCGAGCTGGTCGCGGTGCCGGTGCTGCCGCACGCGGCGGCGATCGGGACGACGGTGGCGAGGAGGAGGGTGGCGATCGTCCTGCGGAGCTTCATCGTGGACTTCTCTCGGGTCGGGGAGCCGGTCGTGGACCAGGTTCGACGGCGGAACTCGACCACCCCTGGACGTCCGCTGGGAATGCGCTGGGAGAGGGTCCCGTTACGTTCCGCGACGTCTCCCAGCCGGTTCCGGGGCAGTTCCCAGCTTCGTCTCCGAGCCTCTGGGGCATGGCCCGCCCCCTCCGCCGCCGCACCCTCGCCGCGGCCGCCGCCCTCGCCGGCGGCTCCGTGCTCCTGCTGCCCTCGACCGCCTCCGCGCACAGCCTGGACAGCAGCACGCTGTCCGTGCGGGTCGGGGAGGACCAGGTGGATGCCACGATCAGCATCGCGCTGGAGACCCTCGACGACGCGCTGGGCGCCGACCACGCGGCCGCGACCGACGCCGGCTCCTACGCCGACGTGCTCACCTACCTCGACGAGCACCTGGCCGTGACCGGCGCCGACGGCACCGAGTGGTCCGAGACCTACGCCGAGCCGGTTCGGGAGACGGTCGAGGGCCTCGACTCGATCAGCGTGGACGTCGCCCTCGACCCCGGGGCGGCCGATCCGTCGAGCTTCACGCTGGCCTACGACGCCGTCATCGAGACCGACAGCACCCACGAGGCCGTCGTCGTCCTGACCGACGCCGCCGGCGAGGTCTCCACCGCGGGGGTGCTCGACGCCACCGACGGCACACTGCAGGTCGGGCAGACGGCCGCGACCGGGCTGGCCGACATGGTGGGCTACGGCCTGCACCACGTGCTCGAGGGCGCCGACCACCTGCTGTTCCTGATCACCCTGCTGCTGGTCGCCCCCCTGGTCGCGGGAGCGGGCCGGTGGCGGCGGGCGGACGGCCTGCTGCCCACCGTTCGCCGGGTCGTGGGTGTCGTCACCGCCTTCACCGTCGGGCACTCGCTCACGCTCGTCGCGTCGGCCCTGGGCTGGGTGTCGCTGCCGAGCACACCGGTGGAGGTGCTGATCGCGGTGTCGGTGGGTCTTGCCGCGGTCCACGCGATGCGCCCGCTGGCCCGTCACGGCGAGACCGTCATCGCCGGGCTCTTCGGCCTCGTGCACGGCCTGGCCTTCGCGGGCATCCTCACCGACCTGGGCCTGGAGGGCTCGACCTCGGTGCTCGCCCTGCTGGCGTTCAACGTGGGTGTGGAGCTGGCGCAGCTGCTCACCGTGGCCCTGCTGTTCCCCTCCCTCCACCTCGCCTCGCGCACCCGGTTCTACGGCGGGCTCCGGATCGCCGGCGCCGCCGTCGCGCTGACCGCGGCGGCCGGCTGGGCGCTCGACCCCCTCGGCGTCCTCACCAACCCGCTCTCCGGGGCCGAGGAGGCCGTCATCGCCCACCCGTGGTGGGTGGTCGCCGGGCTGGCCGCGGTGGCCGGGGGCTGCTGGCTGGCCGACCACCGCTCCCCCGCTCCGCGCGCCGCAGCCGAGGTGCCGGTGACCGCCGGCTCGCCTGCCCCGCGGGCGTGACGCGATCCGTCAGGGAGCCGCGCCGCTGGCCACGGTCGCGGCGGGGCGCGCCGCCCGGCCGGGCAGCAGCTCGGGCGGGGCGTCGTAGGCGCGGTGCACGGTCAGGTCGCGGCCGGTTCCGTACAGCCGCCCCTCGTAGGCCTTGACCGCCGCGACCAGGACGATGCTGACCACGACCAGCAGCGACCACGACCCCAGCTTGGCGGCGTGGACCAGGGTCCAGACCGACTCCTGCGACGGGTACTGCCAGGCCCGCAGGAGGGTGGCCGCGTTCTCGGCGACCCAGAGGAAGAAGCCGATGAGGACGAACGAGAGCGCCAGCGGCATGGCGTAGCGGCGCCGGCCGACGGTGAAGTGCACCCACGTGCGCCACGTGGCGGCGAGCAGGGCCACGGCCAGCGGCAGCCGCACGTCCCAGATCGCGTGCGAGGTGAAGAAGTTGAGGTAGACGAGGGCAGCCACGGCCGCCGTCGTGCGGGCCCGGTAGTTGGTGATCCGCAGCTCGAACCGGCGCCAGGCCTGGCAGATGTAGCTGCCGACGGCGGCGTACATGAAGCCGCTGTAGAGCGGCACCCCGCCGATCGTCGCCACGCCGGTGTCGGGGTAGGACCACGACCCCTGGCGCACCTTGTAGAGCTCCAGCGCCAGGCCGACGAGGTGGAACCCGAAGATGACGGCGACCTCCCGGCCGGTCTCCCAGCGCACGAGCCAGAGCACCAGCGTGACGCCGAGCGACCAGATCAGGAGCGCGTCCGCGGGGTCGATCGGCAGCGGCACCAGCCGGACCAACCCCAGCCCGAGGAAGAACAGCACCGCGAACAGGCAGCACTGCGCCTGGACCCAGCCGAACCGGAGCAGCTGCCTCACCCGCGGAAGGCTAGTGAACGACGCCCGCGACCCGGCGCTGCACCGCCGCCCCGGCGAGGGCCAGGCACAACGTCAGCACGGGCCCCAGCACGACGCCCACGTGCGCGACCGCCCACCACCCCGAGACGGGGTGCTGGTGCCCGGCACTGCCGACGAGGCCGGCCAGCAGCCAGTGCGCCAGCAGCATGCCGGCCGACAGCACCCCGGCGTGCAGCCATGTCCGGGCCGACGGAGCGAGGACGAGGTGGGTCGCGCACGGAAGGCAGACGGCGGCCATGCCCAGCATCAGCACCAGGTGGGCGTCCGACACGGGCGGAGAACCCGCTGCCGCGATCAGGTGCAGCACGGCGCAGGCACCCATCACGGCGGCCGTCGTGACCCGTAGCGCCCGCCACCAGGCCCGAGTGCTGCCCGCAAAACGAACACCCTCTTCACATGCCGGTCGCACGGCTGTAACGTACGTCACGCACTGTTTCTACACCCGTAGAACCAAAACTGGGAGACCCCATGACGGCAACCTCGGCCGCCCCTGCCACGACGCACCCGCTCGCCCAGCTGACCGCCGCGGAGGTCACCGCAGCCCGGGAGGTCCTGGCGCAGGCCGGCCTGGTGGTCGAGTCCACCCGCTTCGTCTACGTGGGCCTGGAGGAGCCGGAGAAGAGCGCCCTCTACGCCGAGGGAGCGGGTACGGACCGCAGGCTCCGCGTCCTGCTGCACGACGTCGAGCGCCCGGCTGCCCGCGACGTCGTCGTCTCGGTCACCCGCCGGGAGATCGTCTCGGACCGGATACTGGACACGACGGTCGACGGTCAGCTGCCGGTGCTCGACGAGGAGTTCGCCCTCGTCGAGGAGGTGCTCGCGTCCGACGAGCGCTGGCTGGCTGCGCTGGCCGCCCGCGGGCTGGACGTCGCCGACGTGCGCGTCGCTCCGCTGTCCGCCGGGGTCTTCGAGTACCCCGAGGAGGTGGGGCGCCGCATCCTCCGCGGTCTCGCCTTCCGGCAGGACCACCCCGCCGACCACCCGTGGGCACACCCGATCGACGGCCTCGTCGGCTACGTCGACGTCATGAACAAGACGGTCGACCAGGTGATCGACCTCGGTCCGGTGCCCATCCCCGAAGAGTCGGGGAACTTCGACGACCCGGCGGTCACCGGGCCGATGCGGACCACCCAGAAGCCCATCGAGATCACGCAGCCCGAGGGCCCGAGCTTCACCCTCGACGGCAACCTGCTCACCTGGGAGGGCTGGCAGCTGCGGGTCGGGTTCGACGCCCGCGAGGGGCTCACCCTGCACCAGATCGGCTTCCTCGACGCCGGCCGGCTGCGGCCGATCATCCACCGCGCGTCCATCGCCGAGATGGTCGTGCCCTACGCCGACCCCTCCCCGATCCGCTCCTGGCAGAACTACTTCGACACCGGCGAGTACCTCGTCGGCCGCTACGCCAACGCCCTCGAGCTCGGCTGCGACTGCCTCGGCGACATCACCTACATGGACGCCGTCATCGCCGACGAGCGCGGCAACCCGCAGGTGCTGCGCAACGCGATCTGCATGCACGAGGAGGACTTCGGCGTCCTCTGGAAGCACACCGACCTGTGGGCCGGCTCCGCCGAGACCCGCCGGCAGCGCCGCATGGTGATCAGCTTCTTCACCACCATCGGCAACTACGACTACGGCTTCTACTGGTACCTGTACCTCGACGGCACGATCGGCTTCGAGGTCAAGGCCACCGGGGTCGTGTTCACCTCGGCCTACCCGGGCGCCGGTTACCCGTACGCCTCGCAGCTCGCCCCCGGGCTGGGTGCGCCGTTCCACCAGCACCTGTTCAGCGCGCGGCTGGACATGATGGTCGACGGCCCGACGAACACCGTCGAGGAGCTGGAGTTCGTCCGCGTCCCGATGGGTCCGGACAACCCCCGCGGCAACGCCTTCGCGCAGCGCCGGACGACGCTGCACCGGGAGTCCGAGGCCCAGCGGATGGCCGACCAGGGCGTGGGCCGCATCTGGCACATCACCAACCCGGACAGCCGCAACCGGGTGGGCGAGCCCGTCGCCTACGCGCTGCTGCCCGAGGGCCGGCCGGCGCTGCTGGCCGACCCCGGCAGCTCCGTCCACCGGCGGGCGACCTTCGCCACCAAGCACCTGTGGGTCACCCGCTACGACCCCGCGGAGCGCTACGCCGCCGGCGACTTCGTCAACCAGCACAAGGGCGGCGCCGGGCTGCCGGCATACGTCGTGGCCGACCGCGAGCTGGAGGCGACCGACCTCGTCGTCTGGCACACCTTCGGCCTGACCCACGTCCCGCGGCCCGAAGACTGGCCGGTGATGCCGGTCGACTACACCGGCTTCACGCTCAAGCCGGTCGGGTTCTTCGACCGGAACCCCACGCTCGACGTCCCGCCGAACGCCAGCGCGCACTGCCGGTCGCGGCCGGCGGCGTCGGCGAACGGCACTGCGGGCGGTGCTGCGGCAGACGGCTGCTGCCATGGGTGAGGTCGCCGACGGGGACACTGGGGTCTCCGACGACGAACGGGAGCCCCGTGCCGAAGCTGGTGGACCGCGAGCAGCGACGTCAGGAGATCCTCGAGGTGACCTGGCGGCTGATGGCCTCGCGCGGGGCGGATGCGGCCACCATGCGGGAGATCGCCCGCGCGGCCGGTTACGCCAACGGTGCCCTGGCGCCGTACTTCGCCAGCAAGGACGAGCTCGTCGAGGCGGCCTACGTCTTCGTCTTCGACCGGACGAACGAGCGCATCCGGGCGGCCGTCGCGGGCAAGCGCGGGCTGGCCGCGCTGCGGGCGTTCCTGGTGGAGGTCCTCCCCGCCACCGAGCTCACCCGGCTCGAGGCGCGGATCGTGCTCCCCTTCTGGAGCCGGACGGTCACCGACGAGCGACTCGCCCGGCTCAACGACGAGGCCATGCGGCGGTGGCGGCATGACCTCGGGGGCCTCGTCGCCCAGGCGCGTGCCGACGGTGACGTCGTCGTCGACACGGCCGACGACGTCGTGGTGGAGCAGCTGCTCGCCCTCGCGCTCGGCCTCCAGGTCCTCGCGCTGCTGCCCGACGCGCCGACGACGCCCGAGCTCCAGCTGGCGATGCTCGACGCCACCCTGGCCGCGCTCGCTCGCTGACCGGGCACCTCCTCCCGCGGCCTCCCGGCCGCCACGCGGCGCGTCGCACCACCCGCTAGCCGGGCACCGGGCGCGCAGCGACCACCGCCGCGCACCGGACGGCCGCCCCGCACCCCCTCGGCGCGGCGCTCCCCCGCACTGCCCTCCGGAGGCGGATCCCTCCCGACGGCGGCGCGTGTCCCGACCGGCAGGTGGCGCCCGCACCCGGCCGCCGCACGCCGCTCGGCGGACCACCCCCGGACCGACCCGCCGACCGGTCCCCCCGGCCGGCACCCCCCGGGCCCCGGGTCCGAGCCGTCCCCCCGGACGGGCCTGACCCATGCCTGCCGTCGCCCCGCCCGGGGTGACGCCTCGATCCCGGCGCCACGCCCCCCGGGGCACGGCCGCCGGCACCCACCTTCCTTCGGAGCGATCATGGTCCTACCCACGGAAACCGCCGCGACCAGCCGCGAGCGGACCGGCAACCGGCAGCTCAAGCGCGGCGCCATCGGCGTCGTCGGCATCCTGTTCTTCGTCCTGTCCGCACAGGCGCCCCTGACCGGCATGGGCGGCGCGCTGCCGCTGGCCATCGGGCTGGGCAACGGCGCAGGCGCGCCGGCTGCCTACCTGGTCGTCGGTGCGATCATCGCCGTCTTCGCCGTCGGCTTCATCGCCATGAGCCGCCACGTGACGGACGGGGGCGCGTTCTACGCCTACATCAGCCGCGGTCTCGGCCGGCGCCTGGGCACGGGTTCCGCCCTGGTGGCGCTGTGGGCCTACAGCACCGTGCAGGCCTGCATGTACGGGCTCTACGGCGCGATCGTCTCCTCGCTGGCCGACACCTACCTGGGCTTCGGCCCGCCGTGGTGGCTGTGCGCCGTCGTCACGATGGCGGTGGTCCAGCTGCTCGGCTCGCTCAACGTCGAGCTCGGCGCCCGCTTCCTCGGGGTGATCGTGGCCGCGGAGCTGGCCATCCTGCTCGCCTTCGCGCTGGCCACCCTGCTCGCCGGCGGCGGACCGCAGGGTCTGAACCCCGGGGCCAGCTTCTCCCCGTCCGCGCTCCTCGCCGGCGCGCCGGGCATCGCCCTGACCTTCGGCATCGCGTCGATGTTCGGCTTCGAGTCGACCGCCATCTACTCGACCGAGGCCCGCGACGCGCAGCGCACGGTCCCGCGGGCGACCTACCTCGCCGTCGGCGTCATCTCCCTCTTCTTCGCCTTCGTCTCCTGGATGGTCGTCAGCTACTACGGGGCCGACCAGGTCGTGCCCGCGGCCGGCGCCGCCCTGGAGTCCGGCGACGGCACCGTCCTGCTGTTCGCCGCCATCGAGGACGCCCTGGGCCCGTGGGTCGGCGAGGTGGGCGGCGTGCTGCTCGCGACGTCGTTGCTGGCCGGCATCCTCGCGTTCCACAACGCCTTCACCCGCTACGTGCACTCGCTCGGCCAGACCGGCACGCTGCCGCCGGTGGTCGCCCGGACCACCCGCCAGGGGGCGCCCTTCGTGGCCAGCGCCGTGCAGACGCTGGTCGCGCTGGCCCTGGTGCTGCCGTTCGCCGTGCTGGACAAGGACCCGGTGCTCACGCTGTTCGCCTGGTTCAGCGGCGTCGGGGTCCTCGCCCTGCTGGCGCTCTACCTGATGACCTCGGTCTCGGTGGTGGTCTTCTTCCGGCGCACCCGGCTGGACACGCGACCGTGGCAGACGCTGATCGCCCCCTCGCTCGCGATCGTGCTCGTGGCCGGCCTGACCTGGCTGGTGCTCAGCAACTTCACCCTGCTCATCGATGGCTCGATGGCGACCGCGGTGCCGCTGATCCTCTCGGTCCCCGTGGCCCTGCTCCTGGGCGTCGCGCTGGACGTCTACCGCCGTCCCTCCTGGGCGGCCACGGCCGCAGCAGACCCCACGACGGACCACACCCCCGTCGGCTGAGCAGCCGCGCCCGCGCAGCGACGCCCGGCCCCTCCCCCGGATCCGGGCGTCGCTGCGCGCCGCTTTCCGGCCGCGTCACGCCTTGTGTCGCACGCCACTCGGGCGTAGCGTCTCCGTCAGTAGAAGAACAGCTTATTCGTTTATCGAACGCCCGTGATCTGGAGATCCCATGGCAGCCAAGCCCTTCGCCTCCTCCGCCGACCTGGGCGTCAAGGAGCAGACCCTCGAGGTGCTCGCCGACGGTGTGTACGCGCTGACCGCCGAGGGCGATCCGAACCTCGGCGCCATCGAGGGTGAGGACTTCCTCGTCTGCTTCGAGGCCCTGGCCACGCCGGTGGCCGCCCGGCGGTGGCTGGCCAAGCTGCGGGAGCACACCGACAAGCCGGTCCGGTACCTGGTGCTCAGCCACTACCACGCGGTGCGCGTGCTGGGCGCCAGCGCCTTCGACGCCGAGGTGATCGTCAGCTCCGAGCAGACCAAGCGGCTGATCGAGGAGCGCGGCCAGCAGGACTGGGAGAGCGAGTACGGCCGCATGCCGCGGTTGTTCGAGGAGCCGGAATCCATCCCCGGCCTGACCTGGCCGACGATGACCTTCCGCGACAAGCTCACCATCGAGCTGGGCGGCGACCGCGGCGAGCTGGTCCTGGAGTTCCTCGGCCGGGGCCACACCGAGGGCGACATCGTCGCCTGGCTGCCCAAGCAGGAGATCCTCTTCGCCGGCGACCTGGTCGAGTCACAGGCGGCCCTCTACACGGGCGACGCGTTCCACTTCGACTGGGCCGGCGGCACCCTGGACCGGGTCAAGGCCCTCGGCGCGCGGCAGCTGGTCGGCGGCCGGGGCCGGATCGCCCGTGGCCGCGACGAGGTCGACGCCGCCGTCGAGCAGACCCGCGACTTCCTGCTCACGATGCAGCGCACCGTGGGCGACGTCCACCGCGCCGGCGGCACCCTGAAGCAGGCCTTCGAGGCCACCCACGCGGCGCTGGCCCCCAAGTACGGCCGGTGGCCGATCTTCGAGCACTGCCTGCCCTTCGACGTCTCCCGGCTGTGGGACGAGTTCTCCGGTGTCGAGCGCCCCGTCATCTGGACCGCCGAGCGCGACCGCGCCGTGTGGGACCAGCTCCAGGGCTGACCGGTCCCGGCTCCCGAGGAGATCCCCATGACCACTCCCGTCCCCGGACCGCCGGTGCTGGTGCTGGGCGCCGGCCCGGTCGGCCAGACCGCCGCGCTCCTGCTCGCCCGCTGGGGTCTGCGCGTCGTCGTGCTCGACGCGCGGCCCGAGCGCGACCCGATCGGCAGCAAGGCGATCTGCCAGCAGCGTGACGTGCTCGACGTGTGGGACGCCGTCGGCGTCGGCGCCGAGATCGCCCGCCGGGGGGTGACCTGGACGACCGCCCGGACCTTCCACCGCGACGCCGAGCTGTTCTCCTTCACCTTCGCCGACCGTGGCCGATCCCCCTTCCCCCCGTTCGTCAACGTGTCGCAGTGCGAGACCGAGGCGCTGCTCGACGAGCGCATCGCCGCCTCGCCGCTGATCGACGTCCGGTGGGGTCACCGGGTGACCGGCCTGCACCAGGACGGCACCGGGGTGACGGTGGCCTGCCGGACCGAGGACGGCGAGGTGCTCGTCACCGGCTCGCACGCCGTGGCCTGCCCCGGCCCGCGCGGCGACGCCCTGCGCTCGATGCTCGGGCTCACCTTCCCCGGGGAGTCGTTCGAGGACTCCTTCCTCATCTGCGACATCCGCACCGACCTGCCCGGCTGGGAGACCGAGCGGCGGTTCTACTTCGACCCCGAGTGGAACCCCGGCCGGCAGGTCCTCATCCACCCCTGCCCGGACTCGACGTTCCGCATCGACTGGCAGGTGCCACAGGACTTCGACCTCGCCACCGAGGAGGCCTCGGGCGGCCTCGACCGGCGGATCCGCCAGGTCATCGGGGACCGGCCCTACGAGATCGTGTGGAAGTCGGTCTACCGCTTCCACTCCCGGGTGGTCGACCACATGCGGGTCGGGCGGGTGCTGGTCGCCGGCGACGCGGCGCACCTGGTCTCGCCCTTCGGCGCGCGCGGGCTGAACTCGGGGGTCCTCGACGCCGAGAACGCCGCCTGGAAGATCGCCTTCGTCCGCCGTGGCTGGGCTCCGGAGGGGCTCCTGGAGAGCTATCACGACGAGCGGCACGCCGCGGCGGTGGAGAATATCGACGTCACCACGGCGACGATGCGTTTCCTGGTGCCCCGCGACGAGGCCGAGGCCCGCCACCGGCTCGACGTCCTCGAGCGGGCGGCCGGTGACCCCGCGGCCCGTGCGCAGGTCGACTCCGGCCGGCTGGCCGAGCCCTTCTGGTACGTCGACTCACCGCTCACCACCCCTGACCCGGCGCGCCCGTTCCCCGGCCGGCCCGCGCGCGGCGACGTCCCCGTCCCGGCGCCCGGGGTGCTCGTACCCGACTGCCCGGTGACGGTGGCCGGCCGACCCGACCTGGTCCGGCTCCGCCAGCTCGCCCGGGAAGGCGTCACCGTCCTGCTCGGCGACGACGCAGACGCGCCGGCGCTGCCCGACCTCGGCGACCTGCCGGTGACCGTCCACCGCATGACCGATCTCGACCCCGGCGGCCTGCTGCGCGAGGCCCTCGGTGCACACCCCGGCGAGGTGTGGGTGCTGCGCCCGGACGCCCACGTCGCCGCCGTGCTCACCGACCCGGCCGACCTCGGCACCGCGGTGGCCCGGCTGCTGGCCCGCCCGCTCCCCGCTCCCGTTCCCGCCTGATCCCCGAAGGAGTACCCCATGGCGTTCTACCGGCAGGTGGGCCAGGTCCCACCGAAGCGGCACACCCGGTTCCGCCGTCCCGACGGCGGCCTGTACTACGAGGAGCTGGTCGGCGAGGAGGGCTTCTCCTCCGACTCCTCGCTGCTCTACCACCGCGGCGTCCCGTCGGCCATCGTCGACGCCCGCCCCTGGGAGCTGCCCGACCAGACGCTGACCCCCAACGCCCCCCTGGTGCCCCGCCACCTGAAGCTGCACGACCTCTTCCCCGGCGAGGAGCACAAGGCCACCGACCCGGTCACCGGCCGCCGGCTGGTCCTCGGCAACGGCGACGTGCGGATCTCCTACGCCGTCTCCTCGGCGACCTCGCCGTACTACCGCAACGCCACCGGCGACGAGTGCGTCTACGTCGAGCGCGGCACCGCCACGGTGGAGACGGTGTTCGGCTCCCTCGACGTGGGACCGGGCGACTACGTGGTCCTCCCGCGGACCACCACCCACCGCTGGATCCCGACCGGCGAGGAGCCGGTGCGCACCTATGCGATCGAGGCCAACAGCCACATCGCGCCGCCCAAGCGCTACCTCTCCCGCTACGGCCAGTTCCTCGAGCACGCCCCCTACTGCGAGCGCGACCTGCGCGGCCCCGCCGAGCCGCTGCTGGCCGACGGCAGCGACGTCGAGGTCTACGTCAAGCACCGCGGCGCCGGCCCGGGGGGCCTCGCCGGCACGATCCACGTCGTCCCGGAGCACCCGTTCGACGTCGTGGGCTGGGACGGCTGCCTCTACCCCTACGTCTTCAACGTCGCCGACTTCGAGCCGATCACCGGCCGGGTGCACCAGCCGCCGCCGGTGCACCAGGTGTTCGAGGGTTCCAACTTCGTCATCTGCAACTTCGTGCCGCGGAAGGTGGACTACCACCCCGAGGCGGTGCCGGTGCCCTACTACCACTCCAACGTCGACTCCGACGAGGTCATGTTCTACGTCGACGGCGACTACGAGGCCCGCAAGGGCTCGGGCATCGGCAAGGGTTCGATCAGCCTGCACCCGGGCGGGCACAGCCACGGCCCGCAGCCCGGCGCCGTCGAGCGCTCCCTCGGTGTCGAGTTCTTCGACGAGCTCGCCGTCATGGTCGACACGTTCCGCCCGCTCGACCTCGGCGAGGGCGGCACCGCCGTCGACGACGGCAAGTACGCGTGGTCCTGGTCGGGACGGGGGCCGTCGGCGTGACGGCCCCGGTGCACCCGCCCGCCCCGGCACCGGCGACGACGCCGCTGTTCGACGGCCTGTTCGACGACGCCGCGCTGTTCCCACCCGGGAACGCGCCGATGCCGGCGGCCGTTCCGCAGCACCGCGCGCTGCGCGACCGCCTCGGTGGACTGGTCGGGCCGTTCGTGGTCCCCGCGGCCCGGCTCGACGAGCTGGTGGCCGAGGTCGGCGACGGACCCGCCGTCGACGTCTCGCTGATCGCGGCGGCCGGTGACCTCCCGGCCGCCGCCGCCCGGGTCGCCGCCGAGCCGCGCCTGGCGCTGGCTGCGGTCGAGGTGCCGGTGACGCCCGACGCCGCTGCCGCCGCCGAGGCGCTGCGCGCCCTGGACGACGTCGTCCCCGAGGGGGTGCCCGCGGCGCTGGAGCTGCCGCGGACCGCCGCCCGCGACGCCGTCCTCGACGTGCTGGCCGGCACCCGCTACCGGGCCAAGCTGCGCACCGGTGGCGTGTCGGCGGAGCTGTTCCCCTCCTCCGCCGAGCTGGCCGACAGCCTGCAGGCGTGCATCGCGCGGAGCGTGCCGTTCAAGTGCACCGCCGGCCTGCACCACGCCGTGTGGCACACCGCCCCGGCGACCGGCTTCGCGCACCACGGCTTCCTCAACGTGCTGCTGGCCGTCTCCGCGCTCAGCTCGGGGGCCCCGGCGGCCGTGGCGGCGGACTGGCTCGGCGAGACCGACCCTGGCACGGTCGCCTCGGCCGTGCGCACCTGGCCGGCCGACCGGGTGCACCGGGTGCGGTCGCTGTTCACCTCCTTCGGCACGTGCAGCGTGACCGAGCCCGTCGAGGACCTGGTGGCGCTCGGCCTGCTGGCCGCCCCGGAACGGACCCTGGCATGAGCGCCACCTGGTTGGAGCTCCCCGACGGCACGGGCTTCGGGCCGGAGAACCTGCCCTACGGCGTCTTCTCCACCGAGCCCGACGGCTCCCGCCGGATCGGTGTCGCCATCGGCGACTCCGTGCTCGACGTCTCCCGGCTGGACGTCCCCGCCGCCGACGCGCTCGCCGCGCCGACGCTCAACGCGCTCATGAGCCGGGGGCGGGAGACCTGGAACGCACTGCGCAGCCGGCTGCAGGAGCTGCTTGCGGACCCGGCGCACCGGGCCGCCGTCGAGCCGCACCTGCTGCCGCGCGCGGAGGTGACGCTGCACCTGCCGTTCGACGTCGCCGACTACGTCGACTTCTACAGCTCCCAGCACCACGCGGAGAACCTCGGCCGGATGTTCCGGCCGGACTCGCCGCCGCTGACCCCCAACTGGAAGCACCTGCCCATCGGCTACCACGGCCGCGCCGGGACGGTGCAGGTCTCCGGCACCCCGGTCGTGCGGCCCAGCGGGCAGCGCAAGGCCCCGACCGACGAGGCGCCCACGTTCGGGCCCTCGCAGCGGCTGGACATCGAGGCGGAGGTGGGGTTCGTCGTCGGCGCCCCCTCGTCGCTCGGCCGGCCGGTGCCGCTGGGCGCCTTCCCGGAGCACGTCTTCGGCGTCTGCCTGGTCAACGACTGGTCGGCCCGGGACCTGCAGGCGTGGGAGTACGTGCCCCTGGGGCCGTTCCTCGGCAAGTCCTTCCTCACCTCGGTCTCGCCGTGGGTCGTGCCCCTCGCCGCGCTGGAGGCGGCCCGAATCTCCCCGCCCCCGCGCGAGCCGCGGCCGCTCCCCTACCTGGACGACACCGCCGAGAAGCGCTGGGGACTGGACATCGCCATCGAGGTGCGGCTCAACGGCCAGCTGGTCTCCTGCCCGCCGTTCGGCCTCATGTACTGGACGCCTGCCCAGCAACTGGCGCACATGACGGTCAACGGCGCGAGCCTGCGCACCGGCGACCTGTTCGCCTCGGGCACCGTGTCCGGCCCGGCCGAGGACCAGCGCGGCTCGTTCATCGAGCTGTCCTGGGGCGGGAAGGAGCCGGTGCAGCTGCCCGACGGCACCAGCCGCACCTTCCTCGAGGACGGCGACGTCGTCACCCTCACCGCCACCGCGCCGGGAACCGGCGGTCGCCGGATCTCCTTCGGCGAGGTCACCGGCCGGGTCGAACCCGTGCCCGCGCCGTGAGCACCACCGTCCCGACCGCCGGCGACCCGTTCGGCACCGCCCCAGCCCCCCACCCCGGAGGACGACGATGACCACCCCGACCGTGACCGAGCCCGTGACGACCACGCCGGAGACCCCGACGTGCGAGAGCCTGCTGGCCGCCGTCGTCGATCCCGGTGGCCGGGAGATCCTGGATCCCGCGACCGGCGAGGTCGTCGGCCGCGCCCCGGAGCAGTCCGTCGCGGACCTCGACGACGCCGTCGCCCGTGCCCGCGCCGCCCAGCCGGCGTGGGCGGCCCGCACCGACGCGGAGCGCATCGAGCTGCTGCTGCGTGCCGCGGACGCGGTCGAGGCGTACGCGGAGCCGCTCGCCGAGCTGCTCTCCCGCGAGCAGGGCAAGCCGCTCAACGGTCCCAACGCCCGGTTCGAGGTCGGCGCCTGCGCCGCCTGGCTGCGCGCCACCGCTGCCACCGAGCTGCCGGTCGAGACAGTGGTCGACGACGGCGAGGTGCACGCGGAGCTGCACTACCGCCCGGTCGGTGTCGTCGGCGCCATCGGACCGTGGAACTGGCCGATGATGATCACCGTCTGGCAGGTCGCGCCCGCCCTGCGGATGGGCAACACGGTGGTGGTCAAGCCCTCGGAGTACACGCCGCTGAGCGTGCTGGCCCTCGTCCACGTGCTCAGCGGGGTGCTGCCCGCCGACGTGCTCTCCGTCGTGGCCGGGGGGCGGGAGATCGGGGCCCGCCTGTCCAGCCACCCCGACGTCGACAAGCTGATGTTCACCGGCTCGACCGCCACCGGGCAGGCGATCATCAAGAGCTCGGCGGACACGGTGAAGCGGCTGACCCTCGAGCTCGGCGGCAACGACGCCGGCATCGTGCTGCCCGACGTCGACCCCCGCGCCATCGCCGAGGGCCTGTTCTGGGGCGCGTTCATCAACACCGGGCAGACCTGCGCCGCGCTCAAGCGGCTCTACGTGCACACCGACGTCTACGACGAGGTCGTCGCCGCGCTGGTCGACGTGGCGAAGGCGATGCCCATGGGCCGGGGCCTGGACGAGCAGAACGTGCTGGGCCCGCTGCAGAACCGCGCGCAGTTCGACATCGTCGCCCGGCTGGTCGAGGCGGCGCGGGACTCCGGCGCGACGGTGCTCCTCGGTGGGGACCCCGACCCCGACGCGGCCGGGTACTTCTACCCGACCACGATCGTCACCGACGTGGCCGACGACAACCCGCTGGTGGCGGAGGAGCAGTTCGGCCCGGCGCTGCCGATCATCCGGTACGAGGACGTCGACCAGGCGGTGGCGATGGCCAACCGGCTCGACGTCGGCCTGGGCGCCTCGGTGTGGAGCAGTGACCGGGCAGCGGCGCGCGCCGTGGCGGCGCGGCTGCAGGCCGGCACCGTCTGGATCAACTCGCACGGCACCGTGCACCCGATGATCCCCTTCGGCGGGGTCAAGAAGTCCGGCTACGGGCTCGAGTTCGGGGTGGAGGGGCTGAAGGCGGTCGCGGTTCCGCAGGTCATCAACGGCTGAGCCCGGGTCCCGGTTCGCGCCGCCGCTGCCCCGGCATCCCCCACGGGTGCCGGGGCAGCGGCGTCTTGCGCGCGGGTCAGCGGAGCGCGGCGCCGACCTTCTCGGCCGCCTCGACGACGGCGCGCCCGATCCGGGCCACGTCGGCGGTGTCGTCGACGAAGACCACGGCGAGCGCCGCTCGCTGCCCGCCGTCGGGGCCCACCACGGGCGCGGCGATCGATCGCAGGCCGGGGATGACCTCGCCGTGCGAGGAGGCCCAGCCGACCCGTCGGGCCTCCCGCAGCGTGTCGCGGTCGTCGGGGGTGGGGGGCTCGGGCATGAGCAGCGCCAGCCCGGGCGCTCCCCGGCCGACGGGGTGGCGGGTGCCGGGCCGGTACACCACGTGCGCGGACGCGTCCTGCGGCTCGACGGTGGCCACCGTGACCGCCTCGTCGCCGGTCCGGACGACGAGGAAGGCGGTCATGGCCAGTTCCGTCACGAGCGCGTTGAGCCGCGGCAGGGCGGCGGTCTGGAGGTCGCTGCGCACACCGCGCGCCAGGCCGGCCATCCCCAGCCCCAGCCAGTACCGGCCGACCGCGTCGCGCTCGACGAGCTGGTGGTCCTCGAGCGTCCGGAGCAGGCGGTAGGTGATGGACCGGTGCAGACCGAGCGCCTGCCCGATGTCGGCGATCGGCTGGGGACTGCCGGTGGCAGCCAGGTGCTCGAGGATGCGGATGCCGCGGTCGAGCGTCTGTGACTGCGGCGCGCTCGCGCCCTCGCCGTCCGACATCGTCGTCCTTCCGAGCGTGATCGGTACCGCCACCAGCCTACGGTCACCCGCCGCGGGCACCCGCACCCCGGCTGAGTCGCCGCTCCGTCAGCACGGCCGCCGACCGTCCGCCGGTGGCGTCGTTCCGGCCGTGGACCTGCCACCGGCCCGGCTCTGCCGAGCAGAGCCGGCCCGGCTCTGCCGAGCAGAGCCGGGCCGGTGGGCGAGCCGTGCTGGCCGAGGAGGTCTCCCGCCGGCCGGGATCGGGCGCTCCTGCCCTCAGGCGGGAGAAGGCGTCCGATTCAGCGGAAGTCCTCCTGGCCGTTCACCTCAGCTGCAGCCGCTGGTGGAGCCGCAGCCCTCGCAGACGTAGCAGCTGCCGGCCGGGCGCATCTTCGTGCCGCAGGTCATGCACAGCGGCGCGTCGGTGGCGGTGCCGGTGACCAGCTCGAGGAGCTCGGCCGAGGAGTGCGCCTCCTTGACCGACTTCGGACCCTCCGGGGTCACCTTCTCCTTGGCCGGAGCGCTCTCGATCGGCGCGGAGCCGCGCAGCTGCTCCAGGTCGACCTCCTCCTCCTCGACGACCGCGGCGGTCGAGGCAGAGGTGTCGTACCCGGCCACCTGGGCCGCGCGCTCCTCGGCCGTGAAGATGCCGAGCCCGGCCCGCTTCTCGACCGGCAGGTGGTCCAGCGCCAGGCGACGGAAGATGTAGTCCATCACCGACTGGGCGATCCGGATGTCCGGGTCGTCGGTCATGCCGGCCGGCTCGAAGCGCATGTTGGTGAACTTCTGGATGTAGGTCTCCAGCGGAACACCGTGCTGCAGCGCGATGGACAGCGAGATGGAGAAGGCGTCCATCACGCCGGCGAGGGTCGACCCCTGCTTGCCGAGCTTCAGGAAGACCTCACCGAGGCTGCCGTCCTCGTACATCCCGGCGGTCATGTAGCCCTCGGCCCCGGCGACGCTGAACGAGGTGGTGACGCTCGTCCGCTTCTTCGGCAGCCGCTTGCGCACCGGGTGCGCCAGCGCGGCCGGCGCCGCCGCCTCGGCCTTCACCTCGTCCTTGGTGCCGTCGTTCTTGCCCTTGCCGCCGGACAGCGGCTGGCCGACCTTGCAGTTGTCGCGGTAGATCGCCAGCGCCTTGAGGCCCATCTTCCAGCCCTGGAAGTAGATCGTCTCGACGTCCTCGACGGTCGCCGTCTCGGGCATGTTGACCGTCTTGCTGATCGCGCCGGAGATGAAAGGCTGGACGGCGGCCATCATGCGGACGTGGCCCATCGGGGAGATGGCCCGCTCGCCCATGGCGCAGTCGAAGACCTCGTAGTGCTCCGGGCGCAGGCTCGGGGCGTCGACGACGTGGCCGTGCTCGGCGATGTACTCGACGATCGCCTCGATCTGCTCCTCCTGGTAGCCCAGGCTGCGCAGCGCCCGCGGCACCGTCTGGTTGACGATCTGCATGGAGCCGCCGCCGACCAGCTTCTTGAACTTGACCAGCGAGAAGTCCGGCTCGATGCCGGTCGTGTCGCAGTCCATCATGAAACCGATCGTGCCGGTGGGGGCCAGCACCGAGGCCTGGGCGTTGCGCCAGCCGTTCTCGGCGCCGATCTCCAGGCACTCCTGCCACTGCTGGGTGGCGACCTTCAGCACGTCGGCGTCGTCGGCGCCCACCGGGCGGATCGCGTCGTTGGCCGCGGCGTGCTTGCGCATGACCCGGGCGTGCGCGTCGGCGTTGCGGGCGAAGCCCTCGTAGGCCCCCACGATGCCGGCGAGCTCGGCCGAGCGCCGGTAGGCGGTGCCGGTCATCAGCGAGGTGATCGCCGCGGCCAGCGTCTGGCCACCGCGCGAGTCGTAGGCGTGGCCGGTCGCCATGAGCAGGGCGCCCAGGTTGGCGTAGCCGATGCCCAGCTGCCGGTAGGCGCGGGTCGTCTCGCCGATCGGCTCGGTCGGGAAGTCGGCGAAGCAGATCGAGATGTCCATCGCGGTGATGACCAGCTCGACGGCCTTCACGAAGTTCTTGGCGTCGAACGTGCCGTCGTCCTTGAGGAACTTCATGAGGTTCAGCGACGCCAGGTTGCACGAGCTGTTGTCCAGGCTCATGTACTCCGAGCACGGGTTGGACGCGTTGATGCGGCCGGTCTCGGGGTTGGTGTGCCAGTCGTTGATCGTGTCGTCGTACTGGATGCCCGGGTCGGCGCACTCCCAGGCGGCCTGGGTGACCTTGCGGAACAGCGACTTGGCGTCGACGGTCTCGATGACCGAGCCGTCGAGGCGGGCCCGCAGGCCGAACTCGTCGCCCTCCTCCACCGCGCGCATGAACTCGTCGGAGACGCGGACCGAGTTGTTGGCGTTCTGGTACTGGACGCTGGTGATGTCCTTGCCACCGAGGTCCATGTCGTACCCGGCGTCGCGCAGCGCGCGGATCTTGTCCTCCTCGCGCGCCTTGGTCTCGATGAACTCCTCGATGTCGGGGTGGTCGATGTCGAGGACGACCATCTTCGCCGCGCGGCGGGTGGCGCCACCGGACTTGATGGTCCCGGCGGAGGCGTCGGCGCCGCGCATGAAGCTGACCGGGCCGGAGGCCGTGCCGCCGGAGGAGAGCAGCTCCTTGGAGGAGCGGATGCGGGAGAGGTTCAGGCCGGCACCGGAGCCGCCCTTGAAGATCAGGCCCTCCTCGCGGTACCAGTTCAGGATCGAGTCCATCTCGTCGTCGACGGCGAGGATGAAGCAGGCGCTGACCTGCTGCGGCGCGCTCGTGCCGACGTTGAACCAGACCGGCGAGTTGAAGCTGAAGTACTGGTGCAGCAGCATCCAGGTCAGCTCGTGCTCGAAGACCTCGGCGTCGCCCTCGGTGGCGAAGTAGCCGTGCTCGCGGCCGGCCTCGGTGTAGGTGAGCACCACGCGGTCGATGAGCTGGCGCAGGCTGGTCTCGCGCTGCGGGGTGCCGACGGCGCCGCGGAAGTACTTCGTGGTGACGATGTTGGTGGCGTTGATGCTCCACTCGGCCGGGAACTCGACACCGCGCTGCTCGAAGTTGATCGAGCCGTCCCGCCAGTTGGTCATGACGACGTCACGACGCTCCCAGGTCACCTCGTCGTACGGGTGCACACCAGCGGTGGTGAAGACACGCTTGATCTTGAGGCCCTTGGCCCGGCTGGGAGTCTTGGCGCTGCGGCGGGGGCGGGCGCCGGCCACGCGGTCGTCGGTCTCGGTCATGGTGTGGAGCTCTCCCTGGTCGTGTGTCGCGTGGTGCTTCGCGGGGCTGCGCGGTGGTGCTGCGCGGTGGTGGATCGGGGGCTGGGGAAGAGCCGCGATCGGTAACTGCTCGAACTGCTGTCTATCGGGTGGCACCGACAGTTCTCAGGTGCCGGCGCCGGTGCCGGACGGGACGGGTCGCCGGGGCTCGGGCGGGCCCGTCTCCCCCGGCGGTGCGGCGGGCTGCCGGGCCTTCAGCTCGGCGATCTCCCGCTCGAAGTCGGCCACCGAGGTGAAGGAGCGGTAGACGCTGGCGAAGCGGAGGTAGGCCACCTCGTCCAGCTCGCGCAGCGGGCCGAGGATGGCCAGGCCGACCTCGTGGCTCGGCACCTCCGCCGCGCCGCTGGCGCGGATGGCGTCCTCCACCTGCTGGGCGAGGAGCTTGAGCTGCCCCTCGTCGACCGGCCGGCCCTGGCAGGCCCGCCGGACGCCCGCGACCACCTTGCTGCGGTTGAACGGCTCGCTGACGCCGTTGCGCTTGACGACGGCGAGCACCGCCTCCTCGACGGTGGTGAACCGCCGCCCGCACGCAGGACAGGAGCGACGACGCCGGGTGGTGGCGCCCTCGTCGGCCTCCCGCGAGTCGATGACCCGACTGTCGGCGTTGTGGCAGAACGGGCAACGCACGGTGGTTCACCTCCCTTCGCGCCGCGCCCGCCACCGGCCGGCTGTGCACTCCCCTGGGGACATCCGGTGGATGCGCCGGGGACAACCTGAGGACCAGCCTGTGGACGGACTTACAGCTCTGTAACTACTAGATGTAGGGGAACCCTAGGACGGGCCACACAAGATGTGCAAGTGATCGTTCCGTCGGCGTGTTCCGCCCCGACACTGCGGTGCGCAGGCGGAACAGCGGTCCCCAGCTGTCACAGGACACGCCGCGACGACGCGCCGAACTCCGTGCCCGACGCTCCCCGGAGAGGGGGTCGAGCGCGGCGGCGCACCGCAGGAACGACCCGGGGACGCTCGCCCCGGCAAGGCTGTGCGCTCATGCGCGGTTCCGACTCGCAGAGCCACGCGCCGGCGCACACCGTTCGGCGAGCTGGGCGGTCCGCGCCCGGCACGGGCGACCCGCCGGGCACGCGACGGCGGCGCCGAGCACCCCCGCGGGGTCGACGCGGCGAGGGCCGCCGAACGACGATCAGACGCTGACCGCGCCGCCCACCCGGGGCCGCCGCGAGTGCGGGATCTGGTCACTCAGCCGCATCGGGCGGGTCAGGAGATCCTGGTCGAGGTCGGCCGGCGGGGTCCAGCCGCTCGCCGTGGAGCGGGTCTCGACCGTGCTCGCGGAGCGGGCCGCGGGCACCGACCAGCCACCGCCCCGCGGTCGGTCCTCGCGGGTCGGGGACTGCGCGTCCGGCGCGCTCTCGACGACGGCCGGGAAGAGGTCGGTGTCGGCGGCGCGGTGCCGGCCCACGACCGGGCTGAGCTCGGTGGCCGGAGCGCGGTGCCGGCCCGGGGGCGGCACCGGCACCGAGGACGCCGGCGCGGCCTGCACGGCGTCGCTCTCCGGCGCGCGCCGGCGACCGCCCGGCCGCTGGGCACCGGTTCGCGGCTCGCAGCGGTCGCGCAGCAGCGGCAGGCTGGCGGTCGCCTCGACATCGGTCGACGGACCGTCACGCAGCGATGCCGCTGACGGGGAGGCGGGCATCGCCTGCGTCACCGGCGGCACCTCGACGGCCGGCGACTCCGGAAGCCGCACATCCCCCAGGTCGATCCAGAGCGCCTGCTCTTCGCCTCCGGCGACGACCCGCACCCACATCTGGCACGCGCCGGAGTCGTCGTGTCGCCACCCCAACAGCTCCCCCGCACACCAGGCACCCGCCTGGTGGACCTCGACGGCCTGGGGACGAGTGGTGAACACGGCGGCGCGGTTCTCCATGACGCTGGACACGGACGTACCGTAGGTGGCCGACCAGCACGCACGGTGAACGTGCCTGTACTGAGGGTTGACGAAGTCGGCGAGCCGCGTTGTGAACACCTTGCCCTGGCGCGCAGACACCGAGCCCTACGGGGCCGTCAGGGCAGGACGAGGACCTGACCAGGCGAGATGGCCGCGGAGCCGAGCCCGTTCAGCCGCTGGATGTCGACGACGACGTCGCGGACATCGCGCCCGTCGGCGACCGCGCCGGCGATGGACCAGAGCGTGTCACCCGGCTCGACGATCACCTTGGTCGTCCCCATGAGCTCCAATCCGCCACCCGCATCCCCGAGGACGGCGCTGCCGAGGACGATCACGCCCGCGGCGAGGATGAGGGTGAGGACCGCGAGCACGCGACGCCCGCGCGACGTCAACCGGAGCGGCGGCTGCTCCACCCGCTCCCGACGCCCCCGGCCGGGCGATCGCCCCACCGTCGCCCGCGGGCCGCTCGTCCTCCCGCGAGCCGGCGCGGGCAGAGGTTCGGGCATCTCCGCGTAGGAGCGAGGCGGCGGGAGCACCCGGAGATGCCGGGCGGGTGGCGGACCGGCGCGCCGCTCCCCCGGGTCGACCGGCACCTGGCCGCGGACCCGCAGTGCCGTGCTGCTCGTCATGTGTTCAGCCCTCCTGGCCGGCACCCGCCGGACCCGAACGTGTGTTCGATTCGAACGCCTGTCCGATGTCTACCGGACGGGACCGACACTTGGGGAGCGACACGAGAAAGTTTCGAACACGTGTTTGAAGTGACCGCCGATCGGCGCTACCGTTCCTCCGACGACGAGGGTCGAGAGCTGCGCGGGCAGCCGGCGAGGAGGAGACGTGGCGGACTCGAGCAGGACGTCCGGCAACCGGGGCGGCACCGCGGGCGTGGCCCCGGGGACGGCGGACGGTTCGGCGTCGGTACGGGCCTTTCCCGACCGCGCGGCCGATGGGGACGGGCTCACCCAGCGGCAGCGGCGGGTGCTCGAGGTGATCCGCGACTCCATCGACCGGCGCGGCTACCCGCCGTCGGTGCGTGAGATCGGCGAGGCCGTCGGGCTGTCCTCGGCATCCTCGGTCGCGCACCAGCTCTCGGTGCTGCAGAAGAAGGGCTGGCTCCGGCGCGACCCGAACCGCCCGCGCGCCCTGGACGTGCGACTGCCCGGGGATGCCGGCCGGGCCACCGCCGCACCAGTCGAACCCCCCGTGGTCGGCGACGGCGTGCAGGCCGCCGCGCCCGCCTATGTCCCGCTCGTGGGCCGGATCGCCGCCGGTGGCCCGGTGCTCGCCGAGCAGGCGGTGGAGGACGTCTTCCCGCTGCCGCGCGAGCTGGTCGGCGAGGGAACCGTCTTCATGCTCAAGGTGGCCGGCGACTCGATGGTCGAGGCCGCCATCTGTGACGGCGACTGGGTCGTCGTCCGCCAGCAGCCGACCGCCGAGAACGGCGAGATCGTGGCGGCGATGATCGACGGCGAGGCGACGGTGAAGACCTACAAGCGCCGGGACGGTCACGTGTGGCTGCTGCCGCACAACCCGGCCTACGAGCCGATCCCCGGCGACGAGGCGACGATCCTCGGGCGGGTGGTGTCGGTCCTGCGTCGGGTCTGACGCCGAAGGCCTCCGACGGTGCCTCCCCAGTGGAGGCACCGTCGGAGGCCGTCCGCACCCGATGTCGTCACCGACGCCGGTAGTCACCGTCCCGCTTCTCGAAGAACGCCTGGAGCGCCTCCTGGTGGTCCTCGGTGCGGAACATCTCCAGGAAGCGCTTGGTCTGGAGCGCCTGCCCCTGCGCGAAGTCCATCTCGAAGGCGCCCGTCACCGCCTCCTTCGTCACCTCGACCGACAGCGGGGCGCGGGTAGCGATTCGCTGGGCCTTGGCCAGCGCGGCGGGCATGAGATCTGCCGGGTCGTGGACCTCGGTCACCAGCCCCCAGTTCAATGCCTGCTGCGCGGTGTACCGGGCACCGGTCAGCAGGATCTCCTTGGCCGGCCCCAATCCGATCACGCGAGGCAGGCGCCAGAAGCTGACGATGAGGCCCACGTTGACGCCGGCGGCCACGAAGAACGCCTCCGTCGAGGCGATGCGGATGTCGCAGCACAGCGAGAACTCCAGCCCGCCGCCGATCGTGGCCCCGTTGATGGCCGCGATCACGGGGGCACGGAAGTTCTGCACCCCGTTGAGGACCCGGCCGAACTCGGCGAGATAGTCGGTCAGCTGCTCGTCGCTCATGGACTGGTCCTCGCCCAGGTGCGCACCTGCGGTGAAGGCCCGCCCCTCACCGGTGATCACCAGGCACCGGACGTTCTCGTCGGCGTCCAGAATGTCGAGCGCTCGCATGAACGAACGCCGGCTCTCCCAGCTGAACGTGTTGGACGGAGGACTGTCCAACGTGAGGACGGCGATGTGCGGGGTCTCGTATCGCAGGTGGACGCCGCTGCCGACGTCTGTCGTGGTCTCGGTCATGCTGCTTCCTCCGGTGGTGTGTTGAGTGCGACGGACGGGGCCCGGCGGGACCGCCGGGTGGACTGGCCGGGGCGGCGGTCGAGCAGCCGCATGGCGAACACGGTCACTACGATGTTGATGAGCAGGACCACCACGGAGAGCGCCCCGACCCGCTGGTAGAGCGATTCGCTGGCCAGGCTGTAGAGCACCGTGGACACGGTGGGATTCGCGCCGGTGTAGAGGAACACCGACATCTCCAGCTCCCGGAAGAGCAGGACGAAGTTGAGCATGCCCGCGGCGAGCAGCGACGGGCGCAGCAGCGGCACCGTGATCCGTCGCCACGTACGCGCCCAGGACGCACCGAGGCTCCGGGATGCCTCTTCCACCTCCGCGCCGATCTGTCCCATCCCGGCGTGGACGTAGGCGAAGGTCAGCGGCAGCGCGCTCCCCGCATAGGCGATCAGCAGGATGGTCAGCGTCCCGCCGAGCCCGAACGGCTGCCCGGCGTAGGCGATGATCAGGCCGACGCCGAGCACCGCGCCGGGGAAGGCCAGCGGCGCGGCCATGGCTCCCACGATGACGGCGTTGCTCCGCGCCTTGGTGCGGTGCACCAGCCACGAGGCCAGCAACGCGACGGCAAGAGCCAGCACCGTGGCTCCGAGCGCCAGAACGAAGCTGTTGCCCATCGCGGCCGCGATCAGCGGCCGGCCGAAGACCTCCTCGTAGTTCCCCGTGAGGGTGAAGTTGTCCCAGCCCAGAGGCCGGCCGAGCGCCTTGCGGAACGAGGTCACCAGGAGGACACCGAACGGCAGCACGAGGCTCAGGACCACGACGAGCGAGCAGAACCCCACGGCGAGGAAGCGGGCACCCCCCAGGTGCGTCACGTCCTGCCGCCCCGGCTTGCCACCGATGACGGTGAACTTCTTCCCGCCGACCAGCTTTCGCTGCAGGATCAACAGCACGGCGATGATCACCAGGATCGGCACGGATATGACCGCGGCCGCCTCGATACGCGGCGGGAACTGCATCAGGCTGAGCAGGACCGTGGGGATGGTCTGGAAGCCGGTCGGAGCACCGAGGATGGCGACCGGCCCGAAGATCACCGCGGCGCTGACGAACACCAAGATCGATCCGGCGATCAGCGACGGCAGGATCACGGGGAACGTGACGGTGCGCAGCACCCGGGCACGAGAAGCACCCAGGCTCGCTGCGGCCTGCTCCAGGGCCGGGTCGATGCCCTCCAGCGCCGCGGACACCGGCAGGAACACCAGGGGGTAGAGGAACAGCGAGAGGACGAAGATGATCCCCCACGGTGTGAAGATGTCGAACGGTGCTTCCTCGAGGCTGAAGGCGGACATCAACGCCGTGTTCAGCATCCCGTTGCGCGGCCCCAGCAGCAGGATCCATCCCAGCGCCGCGATGAAGCTCGGAGCCGCGAAGGTGAGGACCGCGCTGCCACGGAAGAACCGGCGGAACGGCATGTCGGTGCGCACGGCCAACCAGGCCACCGGCAGGCCGAGCAGCAAGCTGCCGATCACCGTGCCCACCGCGATCCACAGCGAGTTGAGGACCCCTTCCATCAGCCGTGGCTCGCTGCTCAGGAGGCCGTAGTTGTCCAAGGTCAGGCCACCGTCGTCGGCGACGAAGCTCTGCCCGAACACCTGCGCTACGGGGTAGCCCACCAGCGCGAGGATGGCCGCGACCCAGACGAGCCGCATCACCCGCTCGAACCCGGTGCCCTTCCGGCGGCTCGGGCCCCGAGCGGCCGGCGGGCCGCTCGCCGACCCCTCCCCCGCCGTGTCGGTGGTCGACACGGCGGGGGACGTCGAACTGGTCAGCGCCACAGCTGGTTCTCCTCAGTCGGGTCGCGTGCGATCAGGGCACCGGCCCTCATCGGCCGAACAGGGAGGCGAAGCGGGCAACCACCTCGTCCCCGCGAGAGGCGATCTCCTCGAGGTCGGCCGGCAGAAGGGTGGCGTCGGACAGGTCAGCGCCCTCGGCGGGCTGAGGCCCGTCCTGCAGAACGCTGCGGCCGCCGAGCTCGGTCAGTGCGGTCTGGAAGTCCTCGCTGAGGTGGTACTGCACGAGGAGCTTGGCCGCGTTCGGGTGAGGAGCCTCGGCCAGCATCGCCAGTTCACTCGTGAACGTGGGCACGCCGTCCTCCATGAAGGCGATCGCCAGCGGCTCACCCTCGGCGGCGGTGCTGATGACCGCGGACTCGATCGCCGGGATGCCGAGGTCGGCCTCGCCGGTCAGCACCAGCTGCGCCAGGGCCAGGCTGCTGTCGGTCACGATCACGTCCCGCTGGGCGAGCTGCTCCAGCCAGCCTTCTCCGAGCTCCCCGGAGAGAGTGGTGTAGTACGACAGCGCGGTGCCGGACGCGCCTGGGTCGGCGCTGACAATGGTTCCGTAGTCCCCGTTCGCCAGCTCCTCCCAGGTAGTGGGCAGGTCGGCAGGGTCGGTGTTGGCGGAGTTGTACATCAGCCCGAGAGGCACCAGGCTGTAGGGCACCTGCGGGTCGTCCGGGTTGTCCAGCCCATCGATGAGCTCGTCCGCATTGGGCACCTCCGCGTCGGCGATGACGCCGTCCTCCGCCCACTGCATCATCGTCTCCGGATCGGTCAGGCTCACGACGTCCGCATTCAGCGAACCGCTGGCGAGCTCTGCCTCCACCGAGTTGGCGACCGCGCCGGAGTCCTCGCGCGTGAAGGTCAGTTGGATGCCGAAGAGTTCCTGCATCCGCTCCTGGAGGAGTTCGACGCCCGGCCGGGTGTGGCCACCGCCGTAGAGCACCACACCACCCTCTTCCTGCGCCGCGGTGATCAGCTCCTGGCTGATGCCCTCGATCTCCGCAGCCGCGGAGTCGCCGCCCGAGCCGGACGTGCCCTCCGATCCGTTGCCGCAGGCCGCTACCAGGAGGACGGCCGCCGGAACTGCGAGACAGGTGGTCAGACGACGGCGGGGCGAGCGGGATGCGAACACGGTGCCTTCTTCCGGTGGGAGGTGGAACGGGTGGTCGGTGGGAACGGCGATTGCGTGGACGGATGCGGTCATGCCGCGGACCGGCCGGCCGCCACAGCGCCGGCATCCGTGGCCGACGAGGCGTGGTGGGACCCGCCGTCCGGTGCGTCGTCGAGCAGTGCCACGGCGGAGTCCTCGATCCCCATGGCGACGTCCTGGCCGACCTCGAAGCGCCCGGAACCAGGCCCGGTCGCCTTCACCGGCGCGGCGTGGCCGGGCACCTGGAGCGTGTAGGCCACGTGGTCACCGAAGAAGAGGGCCTCCACGACGCGGGCCGTCCCGGAGCGCCCCTCGCCCGCCTGGAGCCGGATGTCCACCGGCCGTACCGAGACGGCGACCTCCGCACCCTCCTGCAACGCGAGATGGGCGGGCCGATGCGCGATCACCGTCCCGCCGGTAGGCAGCCGCAGCGGCACAGTGTCCACCCCAGGGGCTGCGCCCACGGTGGCGGTCAGCACGTTGGTGGCGCCCAGTGCCCGGGCGACGAAGCTGTTCCGCGGACGGCTGTAAACCTCTTCGGGCGGCCCGCTCTGCACGATGCGACCCGAATGCATGACGACCAGCCGATCGGCCAGGGACAACGCCTCGGCCTGGTCGTGGGTGACGTACACCATTGTCACGCCCAGGGAGCGCTGGATGCGCTTGATCTCCGCACGCATCTCCTCGCGCAGCCGGGTGTCCAGGTTGGACAGCGGCTCGTCCAGCAGGAGGAGCGCGGGTTCGTTGACCAGGGCCCGCGCGAGAGCGACCCGCTGCTGCTGGCCGCCGGACAACTGGTGGGCGTAGCGGTCACCCATCCCGTCCAGGTGCACCATGGCCAGGGCTTCGTCCACCCGACGACGGATGTCCTCCCGCTTCGCTTTCGCCGTCGTCGGGCCGTACGCCACGTTCTCGTACACGCTCAGGTGCGGCCACAGCGCGTAGCTCTGGAAGACGACCGACATCTTCCGGCGCTCCGGCGGCACGAAGACCTTAGGCCCCACCAGCGTGCGGTCGCGCAAGCCGATCTCTCCGGCGTCCGGCCGTTCGAACCCGGCGATCATGCGGAGGCAGGTGGTCTTGCCGCAGCCGCTCGGCCCCAGCAGGACGACGGACTCGCCCTCTTCGATGGAGAGGTCGACGCCGTCGACGACGGGCGCCGCACCGAAGCTCTTGGTGAGTCCGGACAACACGAGGTGGGTCATGCCGAAACCTCCGTGGGGTCGATGGCGGTGGAGTCGGTGTCGGACGTCCGCTCGTGGGCGGCGGTGGCCAGGAGTACGCCCGCCGTGAACAGCTCCTCGATCTGGGCCGGCGACATCCCGGCCTCGGCGAGGACCTCGCGGCTGTGCTGACCCAGCAGCGGTGCCGGGCGGCGCACGGTGGATGGCGTGGCCGAGAGCTTCACCGGGGCACCGATGTGGCGCACCGTCCCCATCCGTGGGTGCACCGTCTCGACCACCATGTCGCGGGCCTGCACGTGCGGGTCGGCGTAGACCTGCTCGATGTCGTACAGCGGACCGCTCGGCACCCCGGCCCCGTGCAGCACCTCCAGCCACTCGGCGGTGGGCCGCTGCCGGAGCGTCGCCGCCAGCTCACCGGCCAGCTCGAACCGGTACTTCATACGGGCGGCGTTGTCCTGGAACCGCGGGTCCTGCAGTAGGCGGTCCACACCCAGGGCGGCGCACAGCCGTCCCCAGTTCCGGTCGTTGGCCGCACCGATGGCGATCCACCCGTCAGCGGTGGGCAGTGCCTCGTACGGCGCGGAGAGTCGGTGAGCCGATCCCATGGGTCGGGCGACCTCGCCGAAGCTGAAGAACATGGCTGTCTCCCAGACGGTGTAGGCGATTCCCGCCTCGAGCAGCGACGCGTCGACGAACTGCCCCTCACCGGTCTTCAGGCGGTGGATGTAGGCCGATAGCACGCCGTACGCGGCGAAAACTCCGGCGTTCAGGTCGCAGATCGGGACCCCGACCTTCGCCGGCGCACCATCGGGTTGGCCGGTCATACTCATCAGGCCGCTCATCGCCTGCGCGACGAGGTCGTAGCCCCCCCGGCCGGCGTACGGCCCGGTGGCCCCGAACCCGGAGATGGAGCAGTAGATGAGCGCCGGGTTCTCGGCGCGCAGCGCATCCTGACCTAGGCCGAAGCGCTCGAGCAGCCCTGGCCGGAAATTCTCGACGAGGACGTCGGCGTCCCTGACCAGCCGGCGGACGACCTCGGCGCCGCGGGGGTCCTTCAGATCGACGGCGATACCCCGCTTGTTGCGGTTCATGGCGTTGAACGCCGGGGAGTGCTCGACGTCCGACCCGCGGGACATCCGGCGCGTGTCATCCCCGCCCTCGGGTCGCTCGATCTTGATGACATCGGCCCCCATGTCCGCCAGCAGCATGGAGCAGTACGCCCCCGCCATGACCTGGGTGAGGTCGAGGACCCGGACCCCCGCGAGGGCGCCCGGCCGGGCCGGATCTGACACCTGAATCTCCAGACTGTTGACCGTTCGTGCCACGGTGTGGCACGCTTTCCCGCGTAGTGGCACGCTGTGGTGCGGGCCACAGTAAGTCGGGTGAATGGTGACGTCAAGCACATGAGATCGGTCTCTGTCGCGCTGGCCGTGCTCGAGGCCGTCTCGGATCGGCAACCCGTAGGGGTCAGCGACCTCGCCCGAGCGATGCAGCTTCCGAAGTCCACCGTGCAACGGATGCTTCTGACCTTGGGCGAGCTCGGCTGGATCCGGGCGAGCGTGGATGAGCCCACGCGGTGGTCGCTCACCGCCAAGGCCCAGGCCATCGGATCGCGGCACCGGGGCGACGAGGAGATCCGACGCATCGCGCTGCCCGCGATGCACCGGCTTTCCGCGGCGACCGGCGAGACGGTGCACCTGTCGATCCCGGAGGACCGGCGGATCGTCCTTCTGGACAAGATCGACGGCGCCCACCCGGTGCGGACCCACGCCTCCGTCGGCAACGGGGCGCCGCTGCACACGACGGCCTCCGGGAAGGCGGTGCTGGCCTTCCTGCCCGAAGGAAAGGCGGCCGCGCTGCTACGCGCCGCACCGCTGGAGCGACTCACGCCGAACACCGACACCGATCCGGAGGCTCTGCTGCGGGAACTGCCCCGGGTGCGCCGACAGGGCTACGCCGTATCGGTCGGCACCCGACACCCGGACATCGCCGCGGTCGGCGCTGCCATCCTGGACCGCTCCGGCGCGCCGGTGGCGACCCTGAGCCTCTCGCTACCGACCCACCGGTTCCCCCGGCGCCTGTGGCCGGTCCACGGGGAGCAGGTCACCCGAGCCGCGGAGGAGTGCAGCCGGCAGCTCGGCTGGCAGCCCGGCGTCTGACCGGTCAGTGTCGGCGGCGCAGCCTTCCGCCCACCCAGACCACGACGGTGGCGACGGTGGCGGCGATCAGGGCCGCGGCGATGGGTGAACGGTCCGAGCGGGTGAGCTCTGCGATGGACGGCAGCGGATCACCTTCGGGAGAGGTGCTCGCGGCGGCGGTCGCGGCGGGCAGGGGAACCACGGTGACGGCGCTGGGCAGGCCCTCGCTGGCGACCACGAGCGCCCGGTTGTCGGCGGAGAAGCTGACGGCCTCGCCCTGCGGCGACTCGGGGAGCGCCACCCGCACCGGTTCGCCGGCCAGCGCACCGGGCACGTCCGAACCGGACAGCGGCCACACGTAGGCGTCCGTGTAGGTGCGCAGCGCCAGTGCGCCCCCGTCGCCGGCAACGGCACCTCCGGTGATCAGCAACTGCCCCGCACGACCCACGGGGCCACCCGGGGTTCCGGTGAGGGTGACGTTGACCGTGCCCACCCGCTCCATCGGCACAGTGCCGCCGTCGACGAGCGCGGCGGCGGGCCGGTAGACCCCGCTGGAGCCGAGCACTTCCTTGGTCACGAGGTACGGCGTCCCGTCCGGGGCCAGGAGCAGCGCCTCGGCGTCGTGCGCGCCGTCGGGGTAGGTCAGCCGGTGCAGCGCTGCCGCGCCGTCGGGCCGGAGGACATGCAGCGCGACGGTGGCACGGCTCGTGCCGTTGTCACCGGTGTCGGCGATCCAGACGCTCCCGTCCGAGCCGACGCCGAGGTCTTCCGGGTCGAAGGGGTCCGCGGCCCCGGCCTGCACGTCGACCACCGCACAGGCGGCATCGAGCCCGAGGACTTCGACCCGGTCACCGCCGTCGTTGAGGGCGAGCATCTGCTCTTCTACCACCACCAGGCCGGACAGCTCGGCGAGTCGGGGGTCCGTGATGGCGCACCGGACCTCCGGCGCCGGCTCCTCCGCCGACGCGGACGCGGGAACGAGCACGGCCAGGGCGCCGGTCAGGGCGCTCGCGACGACGAGCCGACGCCGCCGGACGCGGCTAGGAACTCGCTCGGCCTGCTCGGGCACGTACCAAGCGTGACAGAACCATCGCGTCCAGTGCATGAACCACGCCCAGGAGGACGATCCCGACAGCGGCGCCCACGACCGCGTCGGTGACCCAGTGGAAGTCCAGCGACACCATCGCCGCGCCAGTGGCGACCGGCCCGACGACGCTCAGCCACCAGAAGGTCCGCTGTACCGCCGGCGGGAGCCCGTACTCGACCGCCTGCCAGCGGGCCACCCCCCACATGAGCACCGCGTTGGCGACGTGACCGGAGGGGAACGAGGCGCCGTCGGCGTGGAAGAAGTAGGAGCCCGGGAACGCCGGCGCCGTCCGCCCGATCCCGTGCTTGATCGCGTACACCCCGGCGGTCAGCACCCCGAGCGCCAGCAGCACGCGGAGGGCCGGCAGCCAGGTGCCCCGCCGCCACAGCAGGTATCCGACCAGGCCGGCGAGGACGACGAGGATGGTCACGCGCCCGCCGAGCTGCGTGACCACCCACACCGCCGGGTAGCCCGGCGTGTCCCGCAGGCCCCAGTCGCTGACGATCTCCGACACCCGGAGGTCCATCCGCTCCGACGGCCCGTGGCGGAGCAGGTCGGCGGTGATGAGGACGCCGACCAGCAGCGTCACGGCGACCAGCCACCACGGCGGCCGGCCGGGCGGGACCACGGGGGCGGCGCGCGGTGACTCGGCCACCCGCACCGCACCCCTGGTCACGCCGCCACCGTACCGGCCCGTGACCGGATCGTGATCCGAGCCGATCGACCGCCCCGGCTCAGCCCACCGGGACCGCGAACTCCTCGAGCACCGCGGCGAGGGCGCCGTCCACCCGCGCGGTGAGCCGTGTGCCGCCGTCCTCGTGCCGCTCGCCGAGCACCTCGCCGTCCCGGTGCACCCGGGCCACGAGGTCACCGCGCTCGTAGGGCACGAGCACGTCGACCTCGACGTCGGGGTGCGGCAGCCGCTCGGCCACCAGCGTGCGGAGGGTGTCGATACCGACGCCCGTGCGGGCCGAGACCCAGACCGCGCCCGGCAGGGCCTGGCGGAGGGTGAGGATGTCCTCCTCGCTCATCGCGTCGACCTTGTTGACGACGATGACCTCCGGCACGGCCGCCGCGTCGATCTCGCTCAGCACGACGTGGACGGCGTCGATCTGGCCGAGCGGATCGGGGTCGGAGCCGTCGACCACGTGCAGCAGCAGGTCCGCCGCGGCGACCTCCTCCAGCGTGGAGCGGAACGCGTCCACCAGCTGGTGCGGCAGATGGCGCACGAAGCCGACGGTGTCGGTGAGCGTGTACTCCCGGCCGTCCGGCGACTGCGCCCGGCGCACCGTCGGGTCGAGGGTGGCGAACAGCGCGTTCTCCACCAGCACGCCGGCGCCGGTGAGCTGGTTGAGCAGGCTGGACTTGCCCGCGTTGGTGTACCCGGCGATCGCCACGCTCGGCACGGCGTTGCGTCCCCGGCTCGCCCGCTGGGTGGCGCGGGCGGTCGCCATGCCGGCGATCTCCCGCCGCAGCTTGCTCACCCGGGCGCGGATGCGCCGGCGGTCGGTCTCGATCTTCGTTTCACCCGGTCCGCGGGTACCGATGCCACCACCGCCGGCGACCCGGCCACCGGCCTGCCGGGACATCGACTCACCCCAACCGCGCAGCCGCGGCAGCATGTACTGCATCTGGGCGAGCTCGACCTGCGCCTTGCCCTCCCGGCTCGTCGCGTGCTGGGCGAAGATGTCGAGGATCAGCGCCGTCCGGTCGACGACCTTGACCTTGAGCACCTTCTCCAGCTGGTTGAGCTGGCCGGGGGTGAGCTCACCGTCGCAGATGACGGTGTCGGCGCCGGTGGCGGCGACGATGTCGCGGATCTCGTTGGCCTTGCCCGAGCCGACGTAGGTGGCGGCGTCGGGCTTGTCGCGCCGCTGGCTGACCGCCTCGAGCACCTGCGAGCCCGCCGTCTCGGCCAGGGCGGCCAGCTCGGCCAGCGAGCGGTCGGCGTCGGCCTGGGTGCCCTCGGTCCAGACGCCGACGAGCACGACGCGCTCGAGTCGCAGCTGCCGGTACTCGACCTCGGTGACGTCGGCGAGCTCGGTGGAGAGACCGGCCACCCGGCGCAGGGCGCCGCGCGCCTCGAGCGCGTAGGAGCCGGTGGTGTCGTCGGCCTCGGCCCACCGCCCGGTGGGCGCGGAGCGGGTGTCGAGGTCGGCCTGCTCGTCGAGGGGCAGGGCGTCGGGGGCGGTCGTCATCGTCTCCAGCGTGGCACGGTCTTGCATGGAAAGCACCTGAGTTGTCATCGCCCGGTACAACGCATCGACGCCCCGGATGCATCCCGACCGGCGGCAGGGGTAGGGCCAGCGCGACGAACGCGACGCACGGAGGAGGAACCGATGAGCGAGAGCGGATCGAGCCGGCTGGGTTCGAACAGCGAGCTGGACGACCCGGGCCGGGACCCCGAGGGCATCGGCGGCCCGCCGCGCAACCCGATGGGTGCCGGCGCCGACCAGGACAGCGGCCGGGGGGCGCCGCCCACCCCTCCGGCCACCGGCGACGACGACGCGATGGTCCCGCTGCCGCCCGACGACGACCGCCGCTGACGCCTCAGGCCCGGAGCCACTCCGGGCACAGCGTGCCGGCCGACACCAGCACGGCCGGACCGCTGAGGACCGTCGTCCCGGGGGTCACCTGCACCGACAGGCGGCCCCCGGGGACGTCGACGACGACCGTGCCCTCGTCGGCGCCCGCGGCACGCAGGGCCGCGTAGGCCGCGGCGCAGGCGCCGGTGCCGCACGACCGCGTCTCGCCCACCCCGCGCTCGCTGACCCGCAGCCGCACGTGGGCACCCGGCTCCAGGACGTTCACCAGCTCGACGTTGACGCCCTCCGGGAACAGCGCCTCGTCGAACGCCGGGGTACCGGTCAGGTCCAGCTGCTCGACGGGCACGTCGGTCAGGCAGGCCAGGTGAGGGTTGCCCATGCTGACGGCGAGACCGGCGAATGCCCGGCCGTCGAGCAGCGCCTCGCCCTCGCCGAACGGGCGGGCGGGGCCCATGTCGACCCAGTAGCCGCCGTCGGCACCGGCGCCCACCCGGCGCGGCCCGCCCCGGGTGCCGACGAGCAGGCCGTCGGCGCAGGCAGCGCGGTCGACGAGCCCCTCGCTGATCAGCGCGTGCAGGAACAGCCGGATGCCGTTGCCGCACATCTCGGCGTAGGAGCCGTCGGCGTTGCGGTGGTCCATGAACCACTCGCACCGGGGCAGGTGCTCCCCCAGCACGGCGGGAGCGTCGGGCACGTGGGCGCTGCGCACCAGCCGCAGCACGCCGTCGCCCCCCAGGCCGGCCCGGCGCTCGCACAGCCGCCGCACCATGGCGGCATCCAGCCGCTCGCCGGCCCACACGGTGCCGTCGGGGTCGGGCAGCACCACGAAGTCGTTCTCGGTGCCGTGCCCGAGCAGCACGCGCGGCGAGGAGGTCACGGATCGATCGTACGGCCGGTGATCACCCCGGTCGCTGCGTCGGCCAGGTCGGCCCGGGCGGCGTCGAGCCACGTCGTCGCGGCGTCCCGCCGGAACCAGGACCGCTGCCGACGCACGAACCTGCGGGTCGTGGTGACGGTGCGCTCGCGTGCCTCCTCGGCCGACAGCGTGCCGTCGAACTGGGCCAGCACCTGGGCGTAGCCGAGGGCGCGGGAGGCCGTCGGCCCCTCGCGGAGCCCGTCGGCGGCGAGCGCCGCCACCTCGTCCACGAACCCCGCGGCCCACATCCGGTCGACCCGGACGGCGATCCGTTCGTCGAGCTCCGCGGGTTCGCGGTCCAGCCCGAGCACCACCGCCGGGTAGTGCGGGCGCGGCTCGGGGAGCTCGGCGCGGAACGGCCCACCGGTCAGCTCGATCACCTCGAGAGCGCGCACGATCCGCCGGCCGTTGCTGGGCAGGACGGCCGCGGCGGCGGCCGGGTCGAGCCCGGCCAGCCGGGCGTGCAGCGCGGCCGGACCGACGTCCGCGAGCTCCCCCTCCAGGCGGGCGCGGACCACCGGGTCGGTGCCCGGGAATTCCAGCTCGTCGAGGACGGCGCGCACGTACAGCCCCGAGCCGCCGACGAGCAGCGGCACGGTGCCGGCGGCCCGCAGCCGGTCGATCTCGGCTCGCGCCCGCCGCCGGTACTCGGCCACCGATGCCGGTTCGCGCACGTGCCACAGGTCGAGCAGGTGGTGCGGCACCCCGCCGCGCTCGGCGAGGTCGGGCTTGGCGGTGCCGATGTCCATGCCGCGGTAGAGCTGCATCGAGTCGGCGTTCACCACCTCACCGCCCAGGCGCCGGGCCAGCTCGACGGCGAGCGCGGTCTTGCCGGTCGCCGTCGGGCCGACGATCGCGACCACCGGCGGCGGGGTCGGGACCACTGGTCCGCTGCCGCCGGGCGCTCCGCTCACGCGACCACCCAGTCGGCGACCGGGTAGCCCACCCCGAACGGCGCCCCGTCGTACCGCAGCCGCGCGGTGACGTGCCGGCCCGCGAGCGCGGCTCCCACCGCCCGCCAGACCGGTACGCCGGCGGCGAGGAGCCGCTCCCCCGCCGCCGGGTCGAGCGCGGCCAGCCCGGCGGTGTCCCCCGTCGCCAGGGCGGTGGCGACGGCGGCGTCGAACGGCTCGGCCGCCGGATCCAGGTACCCGGGTGCCTTGACCGAGCGCCGGGCCGAGCCGTCGCCCATCGCGAGCACGCCCACCGGCGGCGGCAGGTCCCGCAGCAGCTGGCCGAGGTCGGCCGGCCCGACCCCGACGCGGGTGCCGGCGAACGACGCCTGGTCGAGCAGCCAGGTACCGACGGTGTGCGCGAGGGGGAGCCGGAGACCTCCCGGGCGCAACCACCCGTCGAAGGGCAGCTCCAGGTCGACGCCGAACCCGCGGAGGTCACCGCCGTCGCCGGGCCCGAAGCGTTCCCCGGACGCCGCACCGGGCCCCACGACGACCACCACCTCCGGCGCGGCACCGAGCAAGGCGGTCACCGCATCCGCGCAGGCCGACCGCAGCGCGGCGGTCTCGGGCGAGGGCCGCCCCTCCACCGCCGGCACCAGCAGCGGCGGGCACGGGCAGAAGGCGACGGCGGCCGACGGGCGGGGCGTCCGGGCCGGGACGCCGCCGGGGTGGGAGGTCACCGCAGCAGTGTCGCCGATGCGACGTGGGACACTGCCGGACGTGTCGAGCACGGACGACCCCGGCAACGGGGTGCAGCAGGCCGCTCCGCCGATTGCGGAGACCCCCGAGACCCCCGCCCCCGAGGCGGCGACCCCGACCGACGGCGCCGACGCGGTGACCCCCGCGGCCGGCACGCCGGCGGCGCCGACCCCCGCGGAGGCGGCCCTCGCCGACCCCACCGGCGCGGCGCCGGCACCGGAGCCGGCGCCCGCACCCGCGGCCGAACCGGAACCCGCGACCACCCCGGAGCCGACGCCGGCCCCGGCCCCGGCGGCTCCTCCGGTCGAGCGGGTGGTGAGCGACCCGGCGCAGTGGGGCCGGGTCGACGAGGACGGCACCGTCTACGTGCGCACCGCCGACGGCGAGCGCGAGGTCGGCTCGTGGCAGGCGGGCGACGCCGAGGCGGGGCTCGCCCACTACGGCCGCCGCTTCGACGACCTCGCCACCGAGGTGTCGCTGCTGGAGGCCCGGCTCAAGGCGCACACCGGCAACCCCGGCGAGATCAAGGCGAAGGCCCAGGCGCTGGCCGAGTCGATCCCGACCGCCGCCGCGGTGGGCGACCTCGAGGGGCTGGCCGCCCGGGCCCGCGCCATCGTGGCGACCGCCGAGGCCGCCGCCGTCGAGTACCGGGCGGAGAAGGCCGCCGCCCGGGCGGCGCAGGTGGCGCGCAAGGAGGCCCTGGCCGCCGAGGCCGAGCAAATCGCCGCCGAGTCGACGTCCTGGAAGGCCGCCGGCGACCGCCTCAAGGCGATCGTCGAGGAGTGGAAGACCATCCGCGGAATCGACCGCAAGACCGACGACGCGCTGTGGTCCCGGTTCGCCGCCGCCCGCGACGCCTTCGGCCGCCGGCGCGGCGCCCACTTCGCGCAGCTCGACGCCCAGCGCGGCGAGGCCCGCGCGGCCAAGCAGGAGCTCATCGCCGAGGCACGGCGGCTGTCGACGTCCACCGACTGGGGTCCCACCAGCGCCGCGATGCGCTCGCTGATGGACCGCTGGAAGGCCGTGCCGCGCACCGGCCGGGACGGCGACGACGACCTGTGGAAGGAGTTCCGCGCCGCGCAGGACGTGTTCTTCAGCGCCCGCGCCGAGCAGGACAAGGCGCGTGACGCCGAGCAGGTCGCCAACCAGCGGGCCAAGGAGGAGCTGCTGGCCGAGGCCGAGCAGCTCGACCCGGGCAAGGACCTGCGCGGGGCCCAGAACGCGCTGCGGAAGATCCAGGAGCGCTACGACGCCATCGGGCACGTGCCGCGCGCCGTGATGCGCCAGCTCGAGGACCGGATGCAGGCCGTGGAGCAGAAGGTGCGCGGGGCCGCCGACGCCGGCCGGGTGCGCACCGCCCCGGAGAACCCGATGGTCGCCTCGATGCGGGCCGCCGTCACCAAGGCCGAGGAGCAGCTGGCCAAGGCGGAGGCCGCGGGCGACCAGCGCCGCATCGCCGAGGCGCAGGCGAACCTCGACACCCGGCGGGAGTGGCTGGCCGAGGCCGAGAAGTCCGCTCGCCGCTAGCCCTGCCAGGCATAGGAAGCTTTACCTACGGTTCTGCTCGCGATCCCGTAGGTAAAGCTTCCTATGCCCTGGTTCAGCAGCCGGTCGTGAGCACCGGGAGCGGCTCGGGGACGCCGATCCGCGGCATGCCCAGCGAGACGCCCGGCGTCGTGGGCCGGCTCCCGGCCTCGCTCGCGTCCCCGGCGCGGGTGCGCCGGTGGGACTGCAGCGGGCCGTCGGCTACGAGGTGGTGCGGCGCGGCCTGGGTGACAACCGTCTCGACGACGTCGCCGGGGCGCACCCCGTCGGCCGCCGTGAAGTGCACGAGCCGACCGTCGCGGGCGCGGCCGGAGAGCCGGCCGCGCGCGGCGTCCTTGCTGCCCTCCCCCGCGGCGACGAGCAGCTCCACCCGCGCGCCGACGAGCTTCCGGTTCTCGTCCCAGCTGATCTCGTCCTGCAGGGCGGTCAGGCGGAGGTAGCGCTCCTGCACGACCTCCTTGGGCAGCTGCCCCTCCATCTCGGCGGCGGGCGTGCCCGGCCGCTTGGAGTACTGGAAGGTGAAGGCGCTGGCGAACCGCGCCTGCCGGACGACGTCCAGGGTCTGCTCGAAGTCCTCCTCCGTCTCCCCGGGGAACCCGACGATGATGTCGGTGGTGATCGCGGCGTCGGGCATGGCGGCGCGCACCCGGTCGATGATCCCGAGGTAGCGCTCCTGCCGGTAGGCGCGACGCATCCGCTTGAGGACGTCGTCCGAGCCGGACTGCAGCGGCATGTGCAGCTGGTGGCAGACCGCCGGCGTCTCGGCCATGGCGGCGATGACGTCGTCGGTGAACATCGCCGGGTGCGGGCTGGTGAACCGGATCCGCTCCAGCCCCTCGATGCGGCCGGTGGCCCGCAGCAGGTCGGCGAACGCGCCACGGTCACCGAAGTCGCTGCCGTAGCTGTTCACGTTCTGCCCGAGCAGGGTCACCTCGAGCACGCCCTGGTCGACCAGCGCCTGCACCTCGGCCAGGATCTCGCCGGGACGGCGGTCCTTCTCCTTGCCGCGCAGCGCCGGGACGATGCAGAACGTGCAGGTGTTGTTGCAGCCGACGCTGATCGACACCCAGCCGGAGTAGGCCGAGTCCCGCTTCGCGGGCAGGGTCGAGGGGAAGACCTCCAGCGCCTCGGCGATCTCCACCTGCGCCTCGGCGTTGTGCCGGGCCCGCTCCAGAAGAGCCGGCAGCGAGCCGACGTTGTGGGTGCCGAAGACGACGTCGACCCACGGCGCCCGCCGGACGATCTCGCCGCGGTCCTTCTGCGCGAGGCAGCCGCCGACGGCGATCTGCATGCCGGGGCGGGCGTCCTTGACCGGGCGGAGGTGCCCGAGGTTGCCGTAGAGGCGATTGTCGGCGTTCTCGCGCACGGCGCAGGTGTTGAGGACGACGACGTCGGCGTCGTCCCCGTCCGCCGCGGCGGTGTACCCCGCCTGCTCCAGGAGGCCGGACAGCCGCTCGGAGTCGTGCACGTTCATCTGGCACCCGTAGGTGCGCACCCGGTAGGTGCGCGGGGCGGGGCTCTCCACAAGGCTGCTCATGACAGGAGGAAGGGTACGTCGCGGTTGGCACAACGATCGTCGTTGTTATCGACTTTCGTTATGGTCCGCGCCATGACGACGAGCCGCCCCTTCCTCGGCCGCACCGGCACGAACCTGGGCGCCGCCGTCCTGTTCGTCGTCGCCGGCGTCGCGGCCCTCTTCGCGGTGGTGCAGCCGATCAACCAGCTCACCCAGCCGGGCGGCAGCATCACGGTGAACGCGGCCGAACCGGACGGGGACCGCGCGCTCGACCTGCCCGGGCTGCCGGAGGGCGTCTGGGTCGTCGACTCCACGCCGGAGTCGACGCTGGTCGCCTCCGACCTCCCGGCCGGGCTGCGGGCGCTCACCGAGCTGCCGGCCTCGCTGAGCGCGATCGCCGTCGCTGTCGGCGCATGGCTGCTGGCGCGGGTGCTCTGGGCCATCCACGACGGGCACCCCTTCGACCGGCGCAACCCCGGCCGGCTGGCCGGCCTCGCCGCGGCCGTCGTCCTCGGCGGCCTGGTCGTGCCCATGGCCGAGGGGCTGGTCGCGGCCGCCGTGCTCGAGCACCTCGACCTGGCCGGGCCCGACTCCCCGCTCGTCCTGCTCGAGGTCACGATCCCGTTCATGCCGATCGGGCTGACCCTCGCCCTCCTGGCCGCGGCCGAGGCCTTCCGCCGCGGGCGCGCGTTGGAGGACGAGGTCGAGGGGACCGTGTGAGCCCCCGCGAGGCCGCTCAGGCGGCCGAGGAGGAGGCCGCCCACCGGGTGGTGTGCCACCTCGACCGGCTGCTCGACGAACGCGGCATGACCCTCGTCGAGCTCTCCGAACGGGTCGGTGTCTCCGTGGTGAACCTGTCGGTGCTCAAGAACGGGCGGGCGCGCGCCGTCCGGTTCTCCACGCTGACCGCGGTGTGCGATGCGCTGGGCTGCCAGCCGGGCGATCTCTTCTCCGTCGCGCCGTAGCGGTCACCCGAACGGGCGGACACCGAGCCGTGAGCCCGCGACCTACCGGGGTTCGTTACGCCTTCGTGATCGCGCGGTGCGGGAACCGCGACCTCCCACCCTTAGGGTCCCCAGGGTGACCAGCCGTCCGAACGGAGAGCCTCTCGTCCGCCTGTCCGGCGTCAACAAGTGGTTCGGCGAACTGCACGTGTTGCAGGACATCGACCTCGAGATCGCCCGCGGGGAGGTCGTCGTCGTCATCGGCCCGTCGGGCTCGGGCAAGTCGACGCTGTGCCGCGCGATCAACCGGCTCGAGCCCATCGAGAAGGGCGAGATCACGATCGACGGGGAGCGCCTGCCCGAGGAGGGCAAGCAGCTCGCCCGGCTGCGCGCCGACGTCGGCATGGTCTTCCAGAGCTTCAACCTCTTCGCGCACAAGACGATCCTCGAGAACGTCACGCTGGGCCCCATCAAGGTCCGCAAGCAGTCGAAGGCCGACGCCGAGAAGCGGGCCCGCGAACTGCTCGACCGGGTCGGCGTCGGCAGCCAGGCCGACAAGTACCCCGCTCAGCTCTCCGGCGGCCAGCAGCAGCGCGTGGCGATCGCCCGGGCGCTGGCCATGGAACCCAAGGTCATGCTCTTCGACGAGCCGACCTCCGCCCTGGACCCCGAGATGATCAACGAGGTCCTCGACGTCATGGTCGGCCTGGCGCGTGACGGCATGACGATGGTGGTCGTCACCCACGAGATGGGTTTCGCCCGCAAGGCGGCCAACCGCGTCGTGTTCATGGACGGCGGCCGGATCGTCGAGACCGCCGAGCCCGAGACCTTCTTCACCAACCCGCAGTCCGAGCGGGCCCAGGACTTCCTGTCCAAGATCCTCAACCACTGACCCTGAAGGGATCACCATGCGCATCACCCGCTACGCAGCGACGTTCGCGGCCCTGAGCATCGCGCTCACCGCCTGCTCCAGCGAGGCCGGCAACGAGGCGGAGGAGGCCGCCGAGGAGACCCAGGAGGTCGCCGAGGACGTCCAGTTCGAGGAGGGCACGACGATGGCGGAGCTCGCCGAGGCCGGCGAGATCACCATCGGCACCAAGTTCGACCAGCCCGGCTTCGGTCTGCTCAACCCGAACACGCAGACCCCCGAAGGCTTCGACGTCGAGATCGCCGAGCTGATCGCCGCCGAGCTCGGCATCGCGCCGGAGTCGATCAACTGGGTCGAAACCGTGTCGGCCAACCGCGAGCCCTTCATCCAGAACGGCCAGGTCGACATGGTGGTCGCCACCTACACCATCAACGACCAGCGGAAGCAGGTCGTTGACTTCGCCGGGCCCTACTACGAGGCCGGGCAGGACATCATGGTCGCCGCGGGCAACCCCGAGGGCATCGAGGGGCCGGAGGATCTCGCAGGGAAGACGGTCTGCTCCGTCGAGGGCTCCACGCCGGCCCAGAACATCCGGGACAACTACCCCGAGGCCGAGCTCATCACCTACGACGTGTACTCCAAGTGCGCGGATGACCTGGCGAACGGCAACGTGCAGGCCGTCACCACCGACAACGTGATCCTCACCGGTCTGGTCGCCGGCAGCCCTGACGAGTTCGAGCTCGTCGGCAACCCCTTCACCGAGGAGCCCTACGGCATCGGCCTGGAGAAGGGCGACGACGAGTTCCGCGACTTCATCAACGACGTGCTCGTGGAGTCCTTCGAGAACGGTGAGTGGGCCGCGGCCTGGGACCGCACGGCTGGTGACATCACCGGCACGGAGGCCCCCGAGCCCCCGTCGGTCGACCGCTACTGATCGCCGGCGGCGTCACCGGGCGGGCACCCGCCCCCCGGTGACGCCGTCCCCGGCCGGACCTCGGGAGGAGGCACGGTGCAGTTCCTGATCGACAACTTCCCGCTGCTGCGCAGCGCCTTCCTGACCACGCTCTCGCTGGCGGTGGCCAGTGGTGTCTTCGCGCTGGTGCTGGGCACGATCCTCGCCGGCATGCGAGTGAGTCCCGTGCCGACGCTGCGCGGGCTGGCCACGTTCTACGTCGAGGTCTTCCGGAACACGCCCCTCACCGTCGTCTTCTTCTTCCTGTTCTTCGGCATCGTCGAAGTCGACCTGCAGTTCCCGAGCCGGTTCACGGCCGCCGTCGCGGCCCTGGGGCTCTACACCGCCGCCTTCGTCGCCGAGGCGCTGCGGTCGGGGATCAACGCGGTCTCCACCGGCCAGGCCGAGGCCGCCCGGGCCATCGGGCTGGACTTCGGCCAGAGCCTGCGCTCGGTCGTGCTGCCGCAGGCCTTCCGGACCGTGGTGCCCCCGCTGGGCAACGTGTGGATCGCCCTGGCGAAGAACACCTCGATCGCGGCCGGCTTCGCCGTCACCGACCTCACCGCCGCGCTGCAGCGGCTGGCCAACCTCAACGCCGACCAGATCCTGATGGTCTTCTTCGCGATCGTGCTCGGCTACCTCGTCATCACGCTGCCTTCCGCGTGGGCCATCCGCGCGATCGAGAACCGGGTGGCGATCGTCCGATGAGCACCTCCACCGTCCTCTTCGATCTGCCCGGCCCCCGGGCACGACGTCGGCAGCGGATCGGCACCATCCTCGGTGGCCTGCTGATCCTCGCGCTCATCGGCCTGGCCCTGTGGCGGCTGGGCATCAACGGCCAGCTGGACCCTGCCCGCTGGGCCGTGCTGTTCGACGTCCGGGCCGGCGTGCCCCAGGCCCTCGGTGAGGCGCTGCTCAACACGTTGGTGGTGGCTGCCGTCGGCATGGTGGCGGCCACCGTCCTGGGTGCCTTGCTCGCAGCCGGACGACTCTCCGACCACCTCTGGGTGCGGATCCCGGTGACCGCCGTGATCGAGTTCTTCCGCGCCGTGCCGCTGCTGGTCCTGATTCTGTTCGCGTTCCTGTTCCTGCCCACCGTGGGCGTGCCGATGACCGCGTTCCGCGCCCTGGCGATCGGCCTGACGCTCTACAACATGGCCGTGCTCGCCGAGATCTTCCGGGCGGGCATCCTGTCGGTCGACCGCGGCCAGCGGGAGTCCGCGTTCGCCTTGGGCATGCGCAAGACCCAGGTCATGACCCTGGTGCTGCTCCCGCAGGCGGTCCGCCGGATGCTGCCGGTCCTGGTGGCGCAGCTGGTGGTGCTGCTCAAGGACAGCTCGCTGGGGTTCATCGTCGGCTACCTGGAGCTGCTACGGCAGGCCCGCGCGCTCGTCGAGTTCTTCAACTTCCGCTTCGGCGACATCTACACCTTCCAGCTGTACGTCGCGGCTGGCCTGCTCTACATCATCGTGAACGTGCTGCTCTCCCAGCTCGCCCGGTACGTGGAGAAGCGCACCGCGCTCAACGCCAAGACAGCAGCGACCGAGGCGGTGGAACAGCCGATCGACGTCCAGATGGGACAGGGCGGGGCCGTGCCCGGTCGCATGGGCCACTGACGGTGATCGACGAGCACTGCCCCGGCTGACCCACTCGTCCCAGCCGGGCGCGCCGGACGGCCGCGCAGCCGAACGGTCGTGAGACTGGTCGGCACGATGGAGACGATGCACGCGGCCGGGCGCCGCAACCTGCCCCCGGTTCCCCGGAGTTCCACTGAGACGATCCCGCCGGGCGCCGACGCGCCCGTCGTCGCCCCCGTGATGGTGGATGCGACGGCCCAGCTGGACGCGGGCCAGGCGTTCGTCGAGCGTCTACGCGCCGCCGCGCCGGCGCTCGCCGAGGCAGCCGGCGCGGAGAGCGCGGTCGTCCGCGAGGTCGTGCCGCCGGCCCGGCACCGGCGGTCGCGGTGCCGGGTGGTGCTCCGCTACGAGGACGGCACCGAGACCGATCTGACGTTCGTCGGTGAGCGCCGCCGCCCGAACGCCTCGGACGAGGACGCCTTCGACGCGGAGATCACCCGCTGGCTGTCGAGCGGCCAACTCCGGGACCCGGCCTGGCTGGTGGCCGACCCGGAAGCCCCGGACGGGGTGGCCGTCGACGTGACCGCCTGGCTCGCCGCAGGCTGAGTCTGGCCGACGAACGCGATGGTGGCCGGTCCTCGCCCGGTGCGATCGTCTCGCGGACAGGCACAGTGGCGTGCATGGGTGCCTCGGACGTCACCGCCGTCCTCGACGAACTGATGGCCCGGGAACCTCTGTTCCACCGAACCGAGCGAGGAACGAGCCGGTCCGCCTTCGAGGCCATGACCGCCGAGGACTTCTGGGAGGTCGGCGCGTCCGGCGCCCGCTACGACCGCGAGCACGTGTGGTCGGTGCTGGAGCAGCGCTACGCAGACGGCGTCCTCGATGACTGGGAGACCAGCAACGTCGCCTGCCGCCCGCTGGGTGGTGACACGTTCCTGCTGACCTACCGACTCCGGCAGGGTGCCCGACTCACGCGACGCGCGACCATCTGGGAACGCACGGCCGACGACTGGCGCGTCATCTACCACCAGGGCACCGAGGTCGCCGGCGGCTGAACGCGCACCGGAGCCCGCCGGACACGTCGTGTCGGCCGGTGCACCGCGCCCCGACACGGCACGGTGAGTGGATGCTGATCGTCATCTCGGGGCTGCCGGGCACCGGCAAGTCCGCGGTCGCCACCGAGCTGGCTGCCCGGCTGAGGGCCGTCCACGTCTCCATCGACCCGATCGAGGACGCGCTCCTGGGCGCAGGGCTCCCCCGCTCCGGGGAGACCGGGGTAGCGGCGTACGAAGCCGCACGGGCCGTGGTGCAGCAGAACCTCGCGCTCGGAGCATCCGTCGTGGTGGATGCGGTGAACGACAGCGAACCCGCCCGCGAGACCTGGCGGGTGGCGGCCGCCACCGCCGGCGTGGACCTCGCCTTCGTGCTGCTGGTCCTCGAGGACGAGGTCGAGCACCGCCGTCGGCTGGAGGGCCGGCTACGAGACCTGTCGCACGTGCCGGAGCCTTCGTGGGGCGAGATCGTCGCGCGTGCGGCGGCGTACGCACCCTGGGCTCATGAATCGCCCCTACGGGTAGACGCCCGACAGCCGGTCACCGACGTGGTGCTCGAGCTGATGCGCCGGCTCGACCGGCCGGCACCAGACGGACCTGGCCGCCACCCCTCGTGAGCCGTACTCACGGCCGGCTCGACCTCGCCGGTCAGGGAAGCGCGCTCTCCTCGTCGAACTCGGAGAGGTCGCCGACGTCATCGCCGAGTTCTGCCTCGTCCAGCGCCTCCCGCACGACCGCCGCGGCGAGACCGCCGTTGTAGCCCTTGCGGGCGAGCATGCCGATGAGCCGGCGGGTGGCCGTCGCACGGTCGAGCCGGCGCATGCTCCCGACCCGCCGAGCCACGAGCCGACGAGCCGCCTCGCGCTCGTCGTCGTCATCCACCGCCTCGACGGCCTCCGCGGCCGTCTCCGGATCGACGCCCTTCGCCCGCAGCTCGGCGGAGAGCGCCCGGCGCGCCAGTCCACGACCGGCCTGCCGGCTGCTCACCCAGGCGCGGGCGAACGCGGCGTCGTCGATCAGGCCGACCTCGGTGAACCGGTCCAGCACCGCCTCGGCCGCGTCATCGGGCACTCCCCGGGTCGCGAGGAGATCCGCCAGTTGCTGGCGGGTCTTCGGGGCCCCGGTCAGCGCACGGAGGCAGATCGACCGTGCTACCTGCTCGGGATCGCCCGCGTCGTCCTCCGGGGAACCGGGGGCGACGTCCGGGGTCAGGGGATCGTCGCCACCCGGCGTCCGCGAACGTCGGCCGGCCCGGGTCACCCCGGAGCCGCGCCGACGGTTCGAGGGCCGGTCGTCCAGCACCGGATCAGAAGTCGGGGGCGTCGACCGGCGCCGGAGCGTCCAGCGTCGGGCCGATGCCCAGCTTCTCCTTGACCTTCTTCTCGATCTCGTCGGCGAGGTCGGGGTTGTCCTTCAGGAAGTTGCGGACGTTCTCCTTGCCCTGGCCGAGCTGGTCGCCCTCGTAGGTGTACCAAGCACCGGACTTCTTCACGATGCCCTGCTCGACACCGGCGTCGACGATGCCGCCCTCGCGGCTGAAGCCCTGGCCCCACAGGATGTCGAGCTCGGCCTGCTTGAACGGCGCGGCGACCTTGTTCTTGACCACCTTGATGCGGGTACGGCTGCCGATCGCGTCGGTGCCCTGCTTGAGGGTCTCGATACGACGGACGTCGAGCCGCACCGACGAGTAGAACTTCAGCGCCCGGCCACCGGTGGTGACCTCGGGCGAGCCGTAGACCACACCGACCTTCTCGCGCAGCTGGTTGATGAAGATCGCCGTCGTGCCGGAGTTGCTCAGCGCACCGGTGATCTTGCGCAGCGCCTGGCTCATCAGGCGGGCCTGCAGACCCACGTGGCTGTCACCCATCTCGCCCTCGATCTCGGCGCGCGGCACCAGGGCCGCGACGGAGTCGATGACGATGATGTCGAGCGCGCCGGAGCGGATCAGCATGTCCGCGATCTCCAGCGCCTGCTCACCGGTGTCGGGCTGGCTGACCAGCAGGGCGTCGGTGTCCACGCCGATGGCGCGGGCGTACTCCGGGTCGAGCGCGTGCTCGGCGTCGATGAACGCGGCGATGCCGCCGTTGGCCTGGGCGTTGGCCACCGCGTGCAGGGCGACCGTGGTCTTACCGGAGGACTCCGGCCCGTAGACCTCGATGACCCGGCCGCGGGGCAGGCCACCAATGCCCAGCGCGATGTCGAGGGCGATCGAGCCGGTCGGGATGACCTTGATGGCCACCTCGGGGCTGTCGCCCAGCCGCATCACCGAGCCCTTGCCGAACTGCTTGTCGATCTGGGCGAGGGCCATGTCGAGGGCCTTGTCGCGGTCGAGCGTTGCTGGCATGGTGCGTCACCTTCGGTTCGCGAGAAGCGGGTCGGGACCGACGCTAGGGCGAGGCACCGACAGTTTCCGGATTGCGGGGCGGAGTGTGGAGGAGCGGCCGCCCTGTGGACGTCACAGTAGGCCGAACGCCTGTTCGACTGCCAGGCCGACACGCCGACCCGGCCGTGGGCGTCGTCTCAGCGCTCCTTGACGGGCACGTCGAAGTCCTCGCAGATGGCCAGCCACACCTTGCGGACCGGCACGCCCTCGTCGATGGCGTCCACGGCGGTGCGGCCGCCCAGGGTGGAGAAGACGTGGTCGCGCGCCACGCTCTGGGCGCGCATGGACCCGAACTGACCGTCGAGCCGGGACCAGAACTCCTGCAGGCGCACACCCCGACGCTAACCCGCCGGGCCCCGCTCGCGCCGGTGCCGCCCTAGGCTGGCGCGCATGATCCCGGGCACCGGCTCCGCGACGCTCGACACCGTCCTCGAGATCGGCATCGTCGTCGCCCTCGTCGCGATCATCGTGGTGCTGATCAGGAACTACCGCGGGCGCTGACCCGCGTCCCGAGCCACACCACCACCAGCGGGAGCACCAGCGCGGCGGACACGGCGGACACCAGGCCGAACCCGCCCCAGGCGAGGAGCGGCCCCCCGACCACCCCCGCCAGCGCGGCCCCGAGCCCCATCAGCAGGTCGGTGCCGCCCTGCGCGGTCGGCCGCAGCTCCGGGCCGACCGACGCGGTGACCAGCGCCGACCCCGCGATCAGCCCGCACGACCAGCCCAGGCCGAGCAGCAGCAGGCCGGCGCCCAGCTGCACCGAGTCGGCGGGGGCCGCCGTCCCCGACACGGCGGCCGCGGCCAGCAGCAGCACGGCACCCAGGGCCACGACCGTCGGCGCGCCGACCCGGTCGGCGAGCATGCCGACCAGCGGGGAGAACAGGTACATGCCGGCGACGTGCACGCTGATCACCAGGCCGACGAGGCGGAGCACCGTCCCCTCGGGCCCGCCCGCGTGGCCCATGTGCACCGGCGTCATCACCATGACCCCGACCATGACCGAGTGGGCCACCACGACCGCGGTGATCCCCAGCCGCCCGGCCGGGGTCGCCCACACCGCCCGCAGAGCGGCCCCGGTGGCGTGCCGCGGCCGGGGACCGCCGTCGCCTCCGCCGAGCGCCCGGGCCACCAGCAGCGGATCGGGCCGCAGGAGCAGCAGGAAGCCCACGGCGACGAGCGCGAACACGACCGCCGACACCACGAAGACGCCACCGAGCGCCGGCAGCCCGAGGGCCTCGCCGAGCTCGGCGCCCGGTGCGGCGAGGTTGGGGCCGACCACCGAGCCGACGGTCGTGGCCCACACGACCAGCGACAGCGACCGGCCGCGGCGCTCGGGTGCGGCGAGGTCCGCCGCGGCGTAGCGCGACTGGAGCCCGCACGCCGTCGCGGCGCCGAACAGGAACAGCCCGGCCAGGAGCAGGAGCAGGGACGACGCCGCCGCGGCGAGGACGGTGAGGACGGCGCCGACGACGCTCACGCCGTAGCCGGTGGCCAGACCGGCCCGCCGCCCCGCGGTGTCGCTGATCCGCGCCAGCGGCACCGCAAGCACCGCCGCCCCCAGGACACCGGCCGTCTGCCCCAGGCCCGAGGCGGTGTCGGTGCCGGCGACGTCGCGGGCCAGCAACCCGCCCGCGGTGATGCCGACGGTGACGCCCAGCCCGGCGAGCGCCACACCGCCGCTGAGGACACCCAGGGTGCGGCGCTGCACGCCGGCGACGTCGATGGTGGCCTCGGGCTGCTGCAGCGGTGGCACGTGCACTCCCGTCTCCCGGGCGGGGAGGTCCCGCCGTCCGGCGCCCGCCGGTCAGCGAAGTGTCGTACACGGCGGGGACACTGAGCGCGTGCCCGCCCGCCCGACTCCCGCCCCCGGTGCGCTGGCCCGGTTCTCCGAGCCCACCCGCGCCTGGTTCACCGGTGCGTTCGAGCAGCCGACGGCCGCCCAGGACGGGGCCTGGCAGGCGATCAGCAGCGGCGAGCACGCCCTCGTCGTCGCCCCGACCGGGTCGGGGAAGACCCTGGCGGCATTCCTGTGGTCGCTCGACCGGCTCGCCGCCACCCCGCCGGCCGACGAGCGGACGCGGTGCCGGGTCCTCTACGTCTCCCCCCTCAAGGCGCTGGCCGTCGACGTCGAGCGCAACCTGCGGGCGCCGCTGGCCGGCATCGGCCAGGCCGCCGCACGGCTGGGGCTGCCGCGGCCGGAGATCCGCGTCGGGATCCGCTCGGGCGACACCCCCGCCGACGAGCGGCGCACCTTCGCGCGCCGCCCGCCCGACATCCTCATCACCACGCCGGAGTCGCTGTTCCTGCTGCTCACCAGCCAGGCGCGGGAGGCGCTGCGCGGCGTCGAGACGGTGATCGTCGACGAGGTCCACGCGGTCACCGACTCCAAGCGCGGCGCCCACCTCGCCGTCTCCCTCGACCGGCTCGACGAGCTGCTCGACCGGCCGGCGCAGCGGATCGGCCTGTCGGCCACCGTGCGCCCCATCGAGGAGGTCGCCACCTTCCTCGCCGGCGGCCGGCCGGTGCAGGTGGTCTCCCCCGGCTCGACCAAGCGCTGGGATCTCTCGGTCGTCGTGCCGATCGAGGACATGAGCGAGCTGGGACAACCGACCGGCGAGCTGGACGGCTCGGCGGCCGGGCACCAGCCGCGCAACTCGATCTGGCCGGCGGTCGAGGAGCGGGTGCTCGACCTCGTGCAGGCGCACCGCAGCACGATCGTGTTCGCCAACTCCCGCCGGCTGGCCGAGCGGCTGACCAGCCGGCTCAACGAGCTGGCCTACGAGCGCACCACCGGCAAGCCCGTCCCGCCCGGCACGAACGCCGCCGCCCTGATGGCCCAGGCCGGCTCCGGCGGCGGCCTCCCGGAGGCGTTCCAGCCCGTCGCCGCGGCCCACCACGGCTCGGTCTCCCGGGAACAGCGGGCCGTCGTCGAGGAGGCGTTGAAATCCGGCCGCCTGCCCGCCGTCGTCGCGACCTCGAGCCTCGAGCTCGGCATCGACATGGGCGCGGTCGACCTCGTCCTCCAGGTCGAGGCGCCGCCCACGGTCGCCAGCGGGCTGCAGCGGGTCGGTCGCGCCGGGCACCAGGTCGGGGCGGTCAGCCGCGGGGTGCTGTTCCCCAAGTACCGGGGCGACCTGGTGCAGTGCGCGCTGGTGGCCGAGCGGATGAAGGCCGGCGCGATCGAGTCGATCCGCTACCTGCGCAACCCCCTGGACGTGCTGGCGCAGCAGATCGTCGCGATCGTCGCCGAGCGCCCACGCACCGTCGACGAGGTCGGCGCGCTGGTGCGGCGCTCGGCGGCCTTCGCCTCGCTGCCGGAGTCCGCGCTGCACGCCGTCCTGGACATGCTGGCCGGGCGCTACCCCTCCGACGCCTTCGCCGAGCTGCGCCCACGGCTGACCTGGGACCGGGTCACCGACACGCTCACCGCCCGCGCCGGTGCCCAGCGGCTGGCCGTCACCAGCGGCGGCACGATTCCCGACCGCGGGTTGTTCGGCGTCTTCCTGGTCGGTGGCGAGGGGGCCGGCGGCCGCCGGGTCGGCGAACTGGACGAGGAGATGGTCTACGAGTCGCGGGCGGGCGACGTGTTCCTACTGGGCTCCTCGTCCTGGCGGATCGAGGAGATCACCCACGACCGCGTGCTGGTCACCCCCGCGCCCGGCCAGCCCGGGAAGATGCCGTTCTGGCACGGCGACGCCCCCGGCCGGCCGCTCGAGCTGGGCCGGGCGCTGGGGGCGTTCCTGCGGGAGGTCGGCTCGGCGACGCCGGAGGCCGGGCTGGAGCGGGCGCGGGCCGCCGGGCTGGACGAGTGGGGTGCGACGAACCTGGCGGCCTACCTCGGCGAGCAGAAGGCGGCCACCGGCCACCTGCCCGACGACCGGACGCTGCTGGTCGAGCGGTTCCGCGACGAGCTCGGCGACTGGCGGCTCGTCGTCCACTCCCCCTTCGGCGCCCAGGTCAACGCTCCGTGGGCGCTGGTGCTCGCCGCGCGGCTGCGGGAGCGCTACGGCGTCGACGTCTCCTCCATGCACTCCGACGACGGCATCGTGCTGCGGCTGCCCGACACGACCGGCGAGCCACCGGAGGGCGAGCTGGCCGTGCTCGATCCCGACGACGTCGAGCGCGAGGTCACCGCGGAGGTCGGCGGCTCGGCGCTGTTCGCCAGCCGGTTCCGCGAGTGCGCCGCCCGCGCGCTGCTGCTCCCCCGCCGCGACCCGCGCCGCCGCACCCCGCTGTGGCAGCAGCGGCAGCGCGCCGCCCAGCTGCTCTCGGTCGCCAGCGAGTTCGCCTCGTTCCCGATCACCCTCGAGGCGGCGCGCGAGGTGCTGCAGGACGTCTACGACGTGCCCGGGCTGGTCGAGCTGATGCGCGACGTGCGGGCCCGCCGGGTGCGGGTGGTCGACGTGCAGACCGAGACGGCGTCACCGTTCGCCCAGTCGCTGCTGTTCGGCTACGTCGGCCAGTTCCTCTACGAGGGTGACGCCCCGCTGGCCGAGCGCCGGGCCCAGGCGCTCGCCCTGGACACCGGCCTGCTCGCGGAGCTGCTCGGCCGCTCGGAGCTGCGCGAGCTCCTCGACGCGGAGGCGATCGCCGAGATCGAGGCGGAGCTGCAGCGGCTGCCCGAGCAACGCCACCCCCGCGACGTCGACGGCGCCGGCGACCTGCTCCGGGTGGTCGGGGACCTCACCGCCGCCGAGGCAGCGCGCCGAGGCGCGCCCCGGGAGTGGCTCGACGAGCTGGTCGCCGCCCGCCGGGCCCTGGTCGTCCGCATCGCCGGCGAGGAGCGGTACGTCGCCATCGAAGACGCCGGCCGGCTACGGGACGCCCTGGGCACCGCGCTGCCCGTCGGCGTGCCCGAGGTGTTCACCGAGCCCGTCGCCGACCCGCTCGGCGACCTGGTCGGCCGCTACGCGCGCACGCACGGCCCCTTCCAGCCCGCCGAGGCCGCCACCCGGCTGGGCCTGGGCGTCGCCGTGGTCACCGCGACGGTGCAGCGGCTCACCGGTACCGGGCGGCTCGTCTCCGGGGAGTTCCGCCCCGGCGGCACCGGGCAGGAGTGGTGCGACGCCGACGTGCTCCGGTCCATCCGGCGGCGCAGCCTGGCCAAACTCCGGCAGGAGGTCGAGCCGGTGCCCACCGGCACGCTGGCCCGGTTCACGCCCTCCTGGCAGTCGGTGGGCAGCCGGTTGCGGGGTGCCGACGGAGTGCTCGCCGTCGTGGAGCAGCTGGCCGGTGCCCTGGTACCGGCCAGCGCGCTGGAGTCGCTCGTGCTGCCGGCGCGGGTGCGCGACTACTCGCCGGCCATGCTCGACGAGCTCACGAGCGCAGGCGAGGTGCTGTGGGCCGGCGCCGGGGGGCTGCCCGGCGGGGACGGCTGGCTCAGCCTGGTGCCCGCCGACCTGGCGCCGCTGCTGCTGCCCGAGCAGCTGGAGGTCGCCGGTGAGGGGCAGCCGCTGCTCGAACTGCTCGCCGGTGGGCAGGCGATGTTCTTCCGGGGTCTCTCCGATGCCCTCGGCGCCACCGACGACGCCGCGCTCGCCGACCTGGTGTGGGACCTGGTGTGGGCCGGCGCGCTGACCAACGACACCCTGGCCCCGCTGCGCACCCGGCTCGGCGGGGGCGGCACCCACAAGCGGGCCGCCGCTCCCCCGCGGGTCACGCGCAACCGGTACGGCCGCCCGCGGCTGAGCCGGGGCGCGATGCCGACCCGCAGCGGCCCGCCCACGGTGGCCGGGCGCTGGTCGCGGCTGCCCGACCGGGAGGCCAACGCCACCCGGCGCACCACGGCACGGGCCGAGGCGTTGCTGGAGCGGCACGGCGTCCTCACCCGCGGCGCGGTCATGGCCGAGCAGGTCGTCGGCGGCTTCTCCGCCGTCTACCCGGTGCTGCGGGCGTTCGAGGAGAACGGCCGGGCCCGGCGCGGCTACTTCGTGGAGACCCTCGGGGCCGCCCAGTTCGGCACGCCCGGATCGGTCGACCGGCTGCGCAGCTTCGCCTCGCCCGACCGGGTGCCGGCGAGCGCCGTCGTGCTCGCCGCGACCGATCCGGCCAACGTCTACGGGGCGGCGTTGCCCTGGCCCGAGCGCACGGTCGCGGCCGGCGAGGCGGCCGTGGACCTCGGCGAGGGCACCGGCGCGGGACGGAAAGCCGGGCACCGGGCCGGGCGCAAGGCGGGAGCGCTGGTCGTCCTGGTCGACGGCGAGCTGGTGCTCTACGTCGAGCGCGGTGGGAAGACGCTGCTCTCCTGGACCGAGGAGGAGCAGGTGCTCAAAGAGGCGGCGACGGCGCTCTCCGGCGCGGTGTCCGCGGGTGCGCTGGGCCGGATGGTCGTGCAGAAGGCCGACGGCGCCTCGGTGCACGAGGACACCGCGCTGTCCCAGGCACTGCAGGCAGCCGGTTTCGCGGCCACCCCCCGCGGTCTGCGCCTGCGCGCCTGAGCCCGGCCGGACGGGCTCAGCGGCGGCGCGACCCCTGCAGCCACGGCGCCAGCCGGCGGCTCAGCCGCGGCATGACCAGCCGCAGCGCCGAGACGACGAAGACGGCCGACAGCAGCAGCCGCGGCGGCCAGGGCCACCCGCCCACGAGCGGCACGGCGACCACCTGGAACAGCGACGTGAACACCAGGACGACGGCGACCGTGAGCAGCCAGCTCCGCCATGCCGGCCCCGGCTTCGGCGGCACCGCGAAGAAGCCCTCCAGGCCCGCCACCCGGGCGTAGCGCTCGTCCTCGACCATGCCGGGCAGCCGGGCCAGGAAGTCGCGGCGCTGCGGCGAGTTCTCCCAGGCCGCCAGCGAATCGGCGTCGGCGAACCGGTAGACCAGGTGGTACTCGCTGCTCCCGGCGCCCGGCCGCAGCAGGGTGGCGCCGAGGTTCCCGGGGAAGTTCGCGGCCTCCGCCAGCACCGCAGCCGCGGCCCGCTCGAAGGCGGCCCGCCGGTCGGCCCGGACGACGCGGCCGACCGTCACCGTCACCGGCTCGGGGGCGGGCACGACCGGCTCGGTACGGCCGGAGACGGCACGCAGACGTAGGGGGACGCTCACGTGGGTCTCTCAGCGCGCACAGCGCCGCCGCTCATCCCGGTTGTCGGGGCTCTCACACCGGAGGGGCAGGCCGGCCCACCGCCGGGGATCATGGACACGTGCCCGAGGGAGACACCGTCTGGCTGGCCGCCGAGCGCATGAACACCGCGCTGGCCGGGGCCACGCTGCGGCGCGGCGAGTTCCGGCTCCCCCAGCTGGCCGCGCTGGACCTCACCGGCGCGGCCGTCACCGAGGTCCTCCCTCGCGGCAAGCACCTGCTGATCCGCCTGGCCGACGGGCGCACGCTCCGCACCCACTTCCGGATGGACGGCAGCTGGCACATCCACCGCCCCGGCACCCGCTGGAAGGGCGGCCCGGCCCACGACGTCCGCATCGTGCTGGCCACCGACGAGTGGGAGTGCGTCGGCTACCGGCTGCACGACGTGGAGCTCGTGCCCACCACGGACGAGGAGCAGCTCGTCGGCCACCTCGGGCCGGACGTGCTCGGTCCCGACTGGGACCTCGACGAGGCGCTGCGCCGCCTGCGCGCCCATCCCCATGAGCAGGTCGGCGTGGCGATCCTCGACCAGCGCAACCTCGCCGGGATCGGCAACCTCTACAAGGTCGAGTCGCTGTTCCTGCTGGGCCTGCACCCGTGGGCGCGGGTGGCCGACGTCGACGGCCGCCTGGCTCCGCTGGTCGAGCGCGCTCAGCGGCTCATGCGCGCGAACCTGCACCACCCCGAGCAGAACACCACCGGCGACCCGCGGCGCGGCCGCGACCACTGGGTCTTCGGCCGGAAGGGCCGCCCCTGCTTCCGGTGCGGAACGGCCATCCTGCTCGGCGAGCAGGGGCTGCCGACGCAGGAGCGCGTGACGTGGTGGTGCCCCCGCTGCCAGGCGGCCCGCTCCCCGATCGACCCGCAGGCCCGCACCGGGGAGCCGGACCGCCCGCAGCCGGTGACCGTCTACCGCTAGCTGCTCAGGCCTGCTCGGGGCGCTCCGCCGGCTGCGCCTGCGGCTGGGCGGCCTGCTCCGGCGCGGGCGCACCCTGCTCGATCGCACCCGCGGCGCCGCCGGCCTCGACCGCCGGCGTCCCGCCGCCCATCGTGGCGCGGATCTGGTCCAGCCGCGAGGCCCCGGCCACGTCGAGGGTCGCCTTCTCGACCTCGAGCATCCGGCCCTCGACCGAGGTCTGCGCCAGCTCTGCCTGACCCAGCGCGTTGGCGTAGCGGGCCTCGATCTTGTCGCGGATCTCCCCCAGGTTGGGGGTGTTGCCGGGCGCGGAGAGCTCGTTGACCTGACGCATCGAGTTGGCGACGTGCTCCTGCATCTTCGCCTGCTCGAGCTGGCTCATCAGCTTGGTGCGCTCGGCCAGCGTCGTCTGCAGCCGCATCCGCGACTGCTCCACCGCGCCGCGCGCCTGCTCGGCGGCCTGCAGCGCCTCGTCGTGGCTGCGCTTGAGGTCCTCCATCGACTGCTCGGCAGCCACCAGCTGGGTGGCGAACGCCTGGGCGGCCTGCTCGTACTCGGCCGCCTTCGCCGCGTCGCCCTTGGCGCGGGCCTGGTCGGCCAGCGTCAGGGCCTGGCGGGCCGAGGACTGCAACTTCTCGACCTCGCCCAGCTGGCGGTTGAGCCGCATCTCCAGCTGCCGCTGGTTGCCGAGCACCGCGGCGGCCTGGTTGGCCAGCGACTGGTGCCGCTGCTGCTCCGCCTCGATCGCCTGCGCGATCTGCACCTTCGGGTCCGCCCGCTGGTCGATCTGCGCATTGGCCGATGCGGTGAGGTACTTCCACAGCTTCACGAACGGGTTGGGCATGGGGTCCTCCTGCTCCGGCGCACTCGCCGGACCGGCGATGCTCGTCCCCAGCATCGTCCCAGGTGATCACCCTCGGCAGCCAACGCGGGCCAGCCGCGTCGCGGCTAGGGTGCGCAGAATGCCGCCCGCCAGCCCCGTTCTCTGCGTCCTCGGCGAGCTCGTCGTCGACCTGCTGCCCGTGCCCGGGGCCGGCGAGAGCAGCACGGCGCCGCACTACGTCGCGCGGCCCGGGGGGAACGCGCTGAACGTCGCCGTCGCCGCCGCCCGCCTCGAGACCCCGGTGCGGTTGCTCGCCCGGCTGGGTACCGGCCCGCTGGCCGCCAACCTGCGCCGGCACGCCGAACTGGCCGGCGTCGACACCACCGGCTTCGTCGAGGCCGCCGAACCGGTGAGCCTGGCCGTCGTCGGGGTCGACGCCGACGGCTCCCCGGACTACGGCTTCCACGTGCTCGGCGCCGCCGACTGGCAGTGGACCGACGAGGAGCTGGACCGGGTGCTGCCGGAGGACGTGGGCGCGCTGCACGTCGGCTCGATCTCCAGCTGGACCGAGCCCGGCAGCGATGCGATCTCCCGGCTGGTCCGCCGGCTGTCGGGCCGCGCGCTGGTCAGCGTCGACCCCAACATCCGCCCGATGCTGGCCGAGGGGCCCGTCGGCGCCTCGCTGGGCAACGACCGGGCAGCCGTGACCAGCCGACTGGACGAGCTCGTCGGCCACGCCGACGTGGTGAAGGTCAGCGCCGAGGACCTCGCCTGGCTGGAACCGGGCGTCACCGACCTGGACGACGCCGCCCGGCGCTGGGCCGACCGCGGTCCGGCGCTGGTCGTCCTCACCGACGGCGGCGCTCCGCTGCGGATGGCCCGTCCGGGCCGGCCGGTGCAGCACCGCGAGAGCCCCCGCGTCGCCGTGGTCGACACGGTGGGAGCGGGCGACTCGCTGGCCGCCGGGCTGCTGACCGGGCTGCTGGGCGCGGGACTCACCACGCGAGCCGCCCTGGCGGCCGCTCCCGACCACCAGCTCCTGGCGCTGCTCGACGACGCCGCGCTCGTCGCCGCGGTCAACTGCACCCGGGTGGGCGCCGATCCGCCCACCCGCGCGGAGCTGGCGGCGGCGCGGGGGCCCCGGTGAGTGACGCCGGCCTCCGCCTCGTCGGTCTCGAGGAGCTCTCCGCGGGGGCGCTGCGCGGCCGGCTGCTCGCCCGGCGTGCCGAGTTCTGGGCCGGCTCACCCCTGGAGGACGCCGCCGTCACCGCGCTGCACGACCCGGTGTTCTTCCACCAGCTGGGTGGCTTCGGGGCGGTCGCCCTCACGCCGCACGACGAGGACGCGGGGTACCTGCTCGGTGTCGTGAGCGCCGACCGGCTCGCCGTCGTCCAGGCCGTGGCCGTCCACCCGGCCCACCGCGGCCGTGGCGTCGCCGTCCGGCTGCTGGAGCGGTTCGCGGGCCTCGCGGCCGGGGTGGGCGCCCGGGTCCTCCAGGCCGTCGCCCTGCCCGGGGACGCCGGGGCTGCCGCCCTGGCCGCCCACCTCGGGGCACACTCGGCGCCCTCAGCGGGTCACGCGGGTCCCGACGAGGACCGGGTGGTGTTCACCCGCCGGCTGCCCCTGGAGCACCCGGCTCAGCCGGCGGAATCCAGGAGCTGACCGAGCAGCGCCGCCTGCCGGCGCCGCTGCGTCGTGAGCCCTGGCTGCAGCACCACGCCGAGCAGCCATCGGCCGGCCAGCTGCGCGCCGTCGTCGTCCACGCCGAGGACGACGGCGAGCCGGCCGGTGAGGCCCGCCCACGTCTCGGCGCCGGGCGCCAGCAGCCCGGCCAGCTGGTCGGGCTCGGTCTCGGCCAGCCGGCGCAGCACCGGGTGCGTGGCGAGCTCGTCGGCGAGCACGGCGAGGGCCTCGGCCGCGGGCAGCCCGGCCGCCAGGTCGGTGAGGCGGTGCAGCTCCGCGGCCAGCAGCGCGCGCACCACGTCGTCCTTGGTGCGGAAGTGGTTGTAGAGGGTGGCCTTGGCGACCCCGGCCGCCGCCGCGACCGACTGCATCGTGCTGCGCCGCAGCCCGGCAGCGGCGAACGCGCGCGTGGCGCCCTCGAGCAGCCCCGCGCGGGTGCGGTTCATCCCGCCCCGGGCCCGTCGGTCGGGCACCGGACGCGCCGGCACGGCACCAGGATCCGGGTCGGGGAGCACGTGCCCTGTCTCGCACCGACGGGCGGCGCCGTCAAGTACGGGCGGTCAGGCGGCGAGCGAGACCGCGTCGCGTCGGCGCGCGGTGCGCCCCTGCTGCCCGGCGCCGACCAGCGCCAGCGCGGGCTCGGCGCCGGCGTCCACCGGGACGGGTGCCTCGGCGGTCTCGGCTGCCGGGGCGGCCTCGCCGGAGGCCGCCAGCGGGCGCACCTCCGCGCCGGCGGCGGCACCGCGCAGCTCGAGGCTCACCTCGGCGAGCAGGTCGGCCAGCTCGACTTCGAGCGCGTCGCAGATGGAGGCGAGCAGCTCCGAGGAGGCCTCCTTCTGCCCTCGCTCCACCTCGGAGAGGTACCCGAGGCTGACCCGGGCAGCACCGGAGACGTCACGCAACGTGCGGTGCTGACGCAGCCGGTGGCCGCGCAGGGTGTTCCCGAGCTGGGTGCGCAGCAGCGTCATGGCCGTCTCCTGTCCTGCGAGCGGGGAAGCGGCGGTGCCGTCCGGCACCGTGGGCTCACGGTACGCGGCGCGTGCGCCGTCAGCCCGCCGACGGGGCCGAGTCCGCTCATGGCGTAACGCCGTCCCCGGGCTCGGCGTTCCCGTCGCCCGCTCCACGCAGCCGGTCCCGCAGGGCGGTGAACGCGCTGGCCACCGCGCCCGCGCGCACGGCGGCGCGGTCTCCCGGCAGGTCCAGCCGGACGACGTCGGTGCGCTGCCCGTCGCTGAGCCCCAGGTACACCCGGCCGGGGCCGTGCCCGTCCACCTCGCCGGGGCCCGCGACCCCGGTGAGCCCGATGCCGAAGGTGGCCGAGCACCGGGCACGGATGCCTTCCGCCAGCGCCGCCGCCGTCTCCGGGCTGACCGGCCCGGAGGCCGCCAGCACGTCGGCAGGCACGCCGGCGAGGACCGTCTTCAGATCCGTGGCGTAGACGACGGCCCCGCCGCGCAGCGTGGCGCTGGCGCCGGGGACGGCGGCGAGGGTGGCGCAGAACAGCCCTGCGGTGAGCGACTCCGCGGCCGCCACGGTCGCGCCCCTGGACTGCAGCGCCCGGTGCACATCCGCGGCGAGCGCCTCGAGCGCGGCGGAGCCGTCTGCGGTGGCCACGACCGCTCAGGCGGCGGTGTCGCGGCGGGTGGAGGGGTCGGCACCCGACTGGCGGCGGGCGGTCGCCGCCCGCATGGCCCGGGCACTGGTCTGCCGCAGCGTGATGGCGCGGTAGACGTAGTCCAGGCCGGTCAGCACCGTGAGCACCACGGCGGCGGCCATGACCCACCAGCGGGTGGTGGCCAGGGCGCCGCTGAGCGGCAGGATGTACAGGCCGATCGCGAGCGACTGCAGCACGGTCTTGGCCTTGCCGCCGCGGCTGGCGGCGATGACGCCGTGGCGGATGACCCAGAACCGCAGCAGGGTGACCCCCACCTCGCGGACCAGGATGACCGCGGTCACCCACCAGGGCAGGAGCGCCAGCACGGACAGGGCGACGAGCGCGGTGCCCGTCAGCGCCTTGTCGGCGATCGGGTCGGCGAGCTTGCCGAACTCGGTGACCTGACCGGTGCGCCGGGCGATCAGCCCGTCGTAGCGGTCGGTGATGATCGCCAGGCCGAAGACGACCGTGGCCCAGTAGCGCCCGGCGTCGTCGAGACCGTCCTCGCGCAGCAGCAGCACGGCCAGCACGGGCACCACCGCCAGCCGCAGCACCGTGAGGGCGTTCGGCAGGTTGAGCAGACGCACCGACTGCGGCGGGGTCGCCGCCGGGTCGGGGGCCACGCCGCTCATCTGCGTCACCGCCCGGCCGGTGCGACGGCGGCGACGAGCGCGGTGGCGACGAGGTCGATGCCCTCGGTGCCGACGACCTCCGCGGGGACCACCTGACCGGCGACCGCACCCGCCGGCACGCCGGTGAGGGTGGTGGTGCCGTCGGCGTCCGGGTCCTGGTGGGCCGCGTGCCCCAACCAGGTGCCCGGGCCGTCGGTGGCGGAGAGGTCCTCGCTGAGCAGGACCTCGACCCGCTCGCCGATGCGCTCCTCGGCCCGCTGGGCGGTCAGCTCCTCGACCAGGTCGGTGATCCGGCGGACCCGGGCGTCGATCTCGTGCTGGTCGAGCTTGCCGTCCAGGCCGATCGCCTCGGTGCCCTCCTCGTCGGAGTAGCCGAAGACGCCCACGGCGTCGAGCCGGCCCTCGACGAGGAAGCGCTCCAGCTCGGCGACGTCGTCCTCGGTCTCCCCCGGGAAGCCGAGGATGACGTTGGTGCGGAACCCCGCCGCCGGCGCGAGCGCACGTGCCCGCTCGATGAGCGCCAGGAAGTCGTCGGTCCCGCCGAAGCGGCGCATCCGGCGCAGCAGCGACGGCGAGGAGTGCTGGAAGGAGAGGTCGAAGTACGGCGCCACCCCGTCGGTCGCGGCGATGACCTCCAGCAGACCCGGACGGAGCTCGGCCGGCTGGAGGTACGCGACCCGCACCCGCGCGACGCCCTCGATCGCGGTCAGCTGCGGCAGCAGCTTCTCCAGCGAGCGCAGGTCGCCGAGGTCCTTGCCGTAGGAGGTGGAGTTCTCGCTGACCAGCACCAGCTCGGTGACGCCCTGGCCGGCCAGCCAGGCCGCCTCGGACAGCACCTCGGCCGGCGGCCGGGAGACGAAGGCGCCGCGGAAGGCCGGGATGGCGCAGAAGGCGCAGCGCCGATCGCACCCGGAGGCGAGCTTCAGCGCGGCCGACGGCCCCGAGGCCAGCCGGCGACGGCGCAGCCAGTCGTGCCCGGGGATCGCCGGGCCTGCGGCGGCGTCCGTCCGGCCCCCGGCGCCGGCCAGCACCGCCGAGCGCTCCACGGGGCTGATCGGGAGCAGCGTGCGGCGGTCCCGCGGCGTGTGGGGCACGAGGGGGCGGCCGGTGAGGACGTCGTCGAGGCGGCCCCCGATCTCGGCGTAGTCGTCGAAGCCGAGGACGGTGGCCTCGGGCAGCGCGTCGGCGAGCTCGGAGCCGTAGCGCTCGGCCATGCAGCCGACCGCGACGACGGAGGCACCGGAGTCGGTCGCGGCGAGGATCGCGTCGACGGAGTCCTTCTTGGCCGTCTCGATGAACCCGCAGGTGTTGACGAGCACCGCATCGGCGCCCTCGGCGTCCTCGACCAGCTGGTAGCCCTCCGCGGCGAGCCGGCCGGCCAGCTCCTCGGAGTCGACCTCGTTGCGCGCGCACCCGAGGGTCACCACGGCCACGGTCCGGGCAGGGCTGGGCGTGGCTGTCACCCGGCCATCGTAGTCCGGCCCCGGGGCAGGGTCCCGCCGCGAGCCTGCGAGTGGCGGGGGGCAGCGGGGTCCTTCATCACGATCCGCCGCGGAGGGTGAACAGCGTCGCCTCGAGCTCGTCGGGCTTGACCAGCACGTCGCGGGCCTTGGAGCCCTCGGACGGCCCGACGATGCCGCGGCTCTCCATCAGGTCCATGAGCCGGCCGGCCTTGGCGAAGCCGACCCGCAGCTTGCGCTGGAGCATCGACGTCGACCCGAACTGGCTCGTGACGATGAGCTCCACGGCCTGCAGCAGCAGGTCGAGGTCGCCGCCGATGTCCTCGTCGATCTCCTTCTGCTCGCCCCCGGCGCTGCCCGCGGAGAAGACCTCCTCGCGGTACTCCGGCTCGGCCTGGCGCTTGGTGAACTCGACGACCGCCTCGATCTCGGCGTCGGTGACGAAGGCGCCCTGCACGCGCATCGGCTTGCCGGCGCCGATGGGCATGAAGAGGGCGTCACCCATGCCGATGAGCTTCTCGGCGCCCGGCTGGTCGAGGATGACCCGGCTGTCGGTCAGGCTGGAGGTGGAGAACGCAAGCCGCGAGGGCACGTTGGCCTTGATCAGGCCGGTGACGACGTCGACCGAGGGGCGCTGCGTCGCGAGGATCAGGTGGATGCCGGCCGCACGCGCCTTCTGCGTGATCCGGACGATGTGCTCCTCGACGTCCCGCGGGGCCACCATCATCAGGTCGGCGAGCTCGTCGACGATCGCCAGGATGTACGGGTAGGGCCGGTAGACCCGCTCGCTGCCGGGGGGCGCGGTGATCTCGCCCTTCTCGACCTTGCGGTTGAAGTCGTCGATGTGCCGCACGCCGGTGGACTTCATGTCCTGGTAGCGCTGCTCCATCTCCTCGACCAGCCAGGCCAGCGCGGTGGCTGCCTTCTTCGGGTCGGTGATGATCGGCGTGATCAGGTGCGGGATGCCGTCGTACGGCGTGAGCTCGACCATCTTCGGGTCGACGAGGATCATCCGCAGCTGGTCCGGGGTGGCCCGCAGCAGCAGCGAGGTCAGGATCGAGTTGACGCAGCTGGACTTACCCGCACCGGTCGCACCGGCGACCAGCAGGTGCGGCATCTTCGCCAGGTTGGCGCAGACGAAGCCGCCCTCGATGTCCTTGCCGAGCCCGACCAGCATCGGGTGCGGGTCCTGCTTGGCCGCCTGCGAGCGCATGACGTCGCCCAGGCTGACCTTCTCGCGGTCGGTGTTGGGCACCTCGATGCCCACCGCGGACTTGCCCGGGATCGGCGCGAGGATGCGGATGTTGTCGTTGGCCACCGCGTAGGCCATGTTCTTGGTCAGCTGCGTGATCTTCTCGACCTTGACGCCCTGACCGAGCTCGACCTCGTAGCGGGTGACCGTCGGTCCACGGGTGAACCCGGTGACGGCGGCGTCGATGTTGAACTGGTCGAGCACCCCGCTGATGGCCTCGATGGCGACGTCGTTGGCCTTCGACCGCGCCCGCGGCGGGTCCCCCGCCCGCAGCATGGACAGCGCCGGCAGCACGTAGTCGCCCTCGACCGGCTGGATGGACAGCTGCTCGGGCTCGGTGATCGGCGGCAGGTCCTCGGGCGGGGAGGTGCGGTCCTCGACCGGCCGCCGCACGGTCGGCGGTACCGGCGGCGGGGGGGCCAGCACGGTGTGCTCGGGGTCGGTGGTGCGGGTCGCCTCCGGCGCCTCCGCGTAGGCCCCGTGGTCGATGGGCCCGGTGGTGAGCAGGTCCTCCGACAGCGAGCTGCGGCGCCGGCGCCCCTTGGGCGCGGGCTCCTCGTCGTCCTCGTCGTAGTCGTCGGCGTCGTGGTCCTCGTCGTAGTCGTCGCGGCCCAGCAGCCGATCGGTGAGCTCGCGGACCCGTTCGGGGATCTGGTGGACCGGCGTCGCGGTGATCACGAGCAGGCCGAAGAAGGCGAGCAGCCCGAGCAGCACGACGGTGACCGCGGCACCGACACCGGCCACCAGCGGCGTGCCGACGGCCCAGCCGACCATCCCACCGGACCCGGGTTCGCCCGCCTCCGGCACTGCGGGAGTACCGAGGACGTGCGCGATGCCCAGCACCGACGCGACGGCGCACAGCCAGCCGATCGCCAGCCGGCCGCGCGCCTCCGGACGAGGGCCGCGGCGCAGCAGCCGCAGGGCGGCGAAGAAGAGGACGACGGGCAGCACCATCACCAGCGAGCCGACGACCCAGCGCACCCCGTCGGTGAGGGCGGCCCCGACCGGGCCGATGCCGTTGCTCCATGCGGCGGCCCCGAGCACGATCGCCAGACCGAGGACGGCGAGTCCCACCCCGTCGCGCCGGTGCTCGGGGGCGAGCGGCTCCGCCTCCTCCGGCCGGGCGACGGACCGGGCCAGACCGCCCGCGCCGCGGGCGAGCAGGTTCCAGCCCCCGCTGGCGATCCGCCAGACCGAGCCACCGGACGACGGCTTCTTCCGGGCGGGCTGCCGCCGGTTGGGCGCCCGCTTGGTGGCGGGCCGCTTCTTGCTCGCCGCCGTCGAGCCCGAGCGGCTGCGGGTCGCGGCCGGCCGGCGGTTCGGCGTGGTGCGGGCAGGCATGCGTCAGACCGTAAGCCCGGGGCGGGTTCCCGGCGGGCAGGCCGGACGTCGTGTCCCGCGCACCGCCGTCCCTTAACGTCACACGCATGAGCACCCCGCTCCCCCACGGCAGCTGGCCCACCCCCGTCACCTCCGAGCTCGTCGTGCGGGCGGCGGCCCGTCTCGGGGAGGTGGTCGTGGACGGGGACGACGTCTGGTGGGCCGAGTCGCGACCGGCCGAGGGCGGCCGCACCGCGCTCGTGCGGCGATCCCCCGACGGCGTGGTCACCGACGCCCTGCCGGCGCCCTGGAACGCCCGCACCCGGGTGCACGAGTACGGCGGCGGCGCCTGGACGGTGTCCGACGGCGTCCTGTGGTTCACGGAGTTCTCGGACCAGCGGCTGTACCGACTGGCGCCCGGCCACGGTTCGCCCGTCGCGGTGACCCCGGAGCCGGCCGTTCCGTCCGGCGTCCGGCACGCGGACCTCGCCGTGGTCGCGGACGGCGTGCTCGCGGTGCGGGAGACGCACACCGCCTCCGGCGCAGCGGCCGACGTGGTGAACGAGATCGTGCTGGTGCGCCCGGACGGGGCGACGGAAGTGCTCGTCTCCGGTCCCGACTTCGTCTCCGACCCGCGGCCGGCCCCTGACGGGGTCACGCTGGCACGGCTGCAGTGGGACCACCCGGACATGCCGTGGGACACGGCGCAGCTGGTCGTCCGGTCGGGTGACGGTAACGAGACTGTCGTCGCCGGCGGTCCTGGCGAGTCCGTCGTGCAGCCGACGTGGAGCCCCGACGGCACCCTGTGGTTCCTCTGCGACCGCACCGACGTCTGGTCCCTCTACCGCCGGCGTCCCGGCGGGGCACCGGACCTCGTGCTCGACGCCGGGAGCGACATCGCCGGGCCGCAGTGGGTGTTCGGTCAGTCGCGCTACGCCCTGCTGGCCGACGGCAGGGTCGTCCTGGCCTACGGCCGGGCCGGGCGCGACCGCCTGGCGGTACTGAGCCCCGGCGACGAGCCCCGGGAGCTCGACCTCCCCTACGGCACGTTCCGGTACCTGACCGCGCAGGGCACCTCGGTGGTCTGCGTCGCAGGCGGCCCGGCGAGCGAGCCGGTGGTCCTGCGGGTCGACGTCGACAACGGCGCGGCGGAGGTGCTGCGCCCGGCGCGGGACCTGGAGCTGGACCCGGCCTGGTTCTCCCGGCCCGAGCACGTCACCTTCCCGACCGAGGACCGCGGCACGGGGATCGGCGTCGCCCACGCCCAGGTCTACCCGCCGGCGAACCCGGAGGTGACGCCCCGGGAGGGGAGCCTCCCGCCGCTGGTGGTCGTGGTCCACGGTGGCCCCACCGCGGCCGCCGTCCCGGTGCTGAGCCTGGAGATCCAGTACTGGACCTCCCGCGGGTTCTGCGTCGCCGACGTCGACTACCGCGGCTCCGTCGGCTACGGCCGCCGCTACCGCGACGCGCTGCGGGGCCGGTGGGGAGTCGTCGACCTCGACGACGTCGTCGCGTGCGCGCGCTTCCTCGCCGACGCCGGCCGCGTCGACCCCGCCCGGATGGCGATCCGGGGCGGGTCGGCCGGGGGCTACACCACGCTGGCCGCCCTCTCCATGCGCCCGGGCGTCTTCACCGCCGGGGCCAGCCACTACGGCGTCGCCGACCTGGGCGCGCTGGCCGCCGAGACGCACAAGTTCGAGTCCCGCTACCTCGACGGCCTGGTCGCGCCGTGGCCCGAGGGCGCCGACGTCTACGCCGAGCGCTCACCGATCAACCACGTCGACACCCTCGATACCCCGCTGGCGGTGTTCCAGGGCGACGAGGACGCCGTCGTGCCGCCGTCGCAGGCCGAGGCGATCGTCGCGGCGCTGCGCGACAAGGCGGTGCCGCACGCCTACCTGCTGTTCCCCGGCGAGCAGCACGGCTTCCGCAAGGCGGAGAACATCCGCGCCGCGCTGGACGGGGAGCTCTCCTTCTACGCGCAGGTCTGGGGGTTCGACCTGCCGCCGGGCGAGGCGATCGAGCCGATCGCGGTCGTGCGGGGATGACCGGCGTCGTCCGGGCGGCCGTGCACGCCGACCTGGCCGCGCTCCAGGACGTCGAGCGCGCCGCCGGCCGCCCGTTCGCCGACCTCGGCATGAGCCTGGTGGCGGAGGACGATCCCCCGTCGCTGGAGACGCTGCGGGAGTACGCGGACGCGGGCCGCGCCTGGGTCCGCACGGACGACGACGGCCGGCCGGTGGCCTATCTCCTCGCCGACGAGGTCGACGGTTGCGCCCACGTCGAGCAGGTGAGCGTGCACCCGGAGCACGCCGGCCGCCGCCTCGGTCAGGAGCTCCTCGCCCGCCTGGAGGAGTGGGCGAAGGATCGGGACCTACCGGCGATCACGCTCACCACCTACGTCGACGTCCCGTGGAACGGCCCTCACTACCGGCGGCAGGGGTTCCGGTTCCTGTCGGACGCCGAGCTCACGCCCGGCCTGCGGCGCATCCGCCGGGCGGAGGCAGCTCGCGGCCTCGACCGCTGGCCGCGGGCCGCCATGCGGCGGGAGCTCAGACCTCCAGCACCGTCGGGATGATCATCGGCCGGCGGCGGTGCTTGTCCGACACCCACTTGCCGACCGTGCGCCGGATGATCTGCGACAGGCGGTGGGCGTCCACGTCGTCGTCGGCGAGCGCCCGCTTGAGGTTGTCCTCGACCAGGGCCAGCACCTCGTCGAAGGCCGACGGGTCGTCGGAGAAGCCACGGGTGGACAGGTGCACCGGCCGCACGATGGTGCGCGTGGACGGCTCGATCACCACGGTCAGGGAGACGAACCCCTCGTCGCCGAGGATGCGGCGGGCCTGCAACGACTCCTCGCCGACGTCCCCCACGTTGAGCCCGTCGACGTAGACGTCGCCGATCGGCACCGAGCCGACGATCGAGGCCTTGCCGTCGAGGAGGTCCACGACGACGCCGTCCTCGGCCAGCAGGATCCGGTCGGCGGCCATGCCCGTCTCCTCGGCGAGCTTGGCGTGCGCCCGCAGGTGCCGCCACTCCCCGTGGACCGGCATGAGGTACTTCGGCTTGGCGACGTTGAGCAGGGTCCGCAGCTCGCCGGCGGGGGCGTGCCCGGAGACGTGCACCCGCGCCGTCTCCTTGTGCACTACGGTGGCGCCCAGCCGGGCCAGCCCGTTGATCACCTTGTAGACGGCGGTCTCGTTGCCGGGCACGAGCGACGAGGCCAGGACGACGGTGTCCCCGGCCTCGATGGTGACCTGGTGGTGCTCGCCGCGCGCCATCCGGCCCAGCGCCGACAGCGGCTCCCCCTGCGAGCCGGTGCTGACCAGCACGACCTGCTCGGGCGGCATCTTCGCGGCGTCGTCCAGCGAGACCATGAGGCCCGGCGCCACCCGCAGCAGCCCCAGGTCGCGGGCCACACCCATGTTGCGGACCATCGAGCGGCCCACCAGCGCCACCTTGCGGCCGTGCTTGTCCGCGCAGTCGAGCACCTGCTGGATGCGGTGCACGTGGCTGGCGAAGCTGGAGACGATGAGCCGCTGCGACGCGCGCGCGAAGACGTCGTCGAGCACCGGCCCGATGGACCGCTCGGGAGTGACGAAGCCGGGCACCTCGGCGTTGGTGGAGTCGGCCAGCAGCAGGTCGATGCCCTCGACGCCCAGCCGGGCGAACGCCCCCAGGTCGGTCAGCACCCCGTCGAGGGGTAGCTGGTCCATCTTGAAGTCACCGGTGTGCACGAGCAGGCCCGCCGGCGTGCTCACGGCGACGGCGAGCGCGTCGGGGATCGAGTGGTTCACCGAGATGAACTCGCAGTGGAACGGCCCGGCGACGTGGTCGTCACCGGCGGCGACCTCGACCAGGGTCGCGTCCAGCCGGTGCTCGCGGAGCTTGGCGGCCACCAGCGCCAGCGTGAAGCGGGACCCCACCAGCGGGATGTCCTCGCGCAGCCGCAGGAGGTACGGGATCGCACCGATGTGGTCCTCGTGCCCGTGCGTGAGGACCACCGCGGCGATGTCGTCGAGGCGGTGCTCGATCACGCCGAAGTCCGGCAGGATCAGGTCGACGCCGGGCTGCTCCGCCTCCGGGAACAGCACGCCGCAGTCGATGACGAGCAGCGTGCCGTCGAACTCCAGCACGGCCATGTTCCGGCCGATCTCGCCGAGACCGCCCAGCGCCATCACCCGCAGCCCGCCCTCCGGCAGCGGCGGGGGCGCCTTGAGGTCCAGGTGGGGCTGGGTGGCCTGTCCGCTCACGACGTCGTCGCCTCTCGGAGCTGGACCCCGCCGGCGGCGAGGTCGGCGCGCAGCTGCGCGATCTGTTCGGGGGTGGCGTCGACCAGGGGCGGCCGCACGGGGCCGGCCGGGAGGCCGAGCTCGCGCAGCGCCGCCTTGGCGAGGATGACGCCCTGGGTGCGGAAGATGCCGGTGTAGACCGGCAGCAGGCTGTCGTTGATCTCGCGGGCCTTGACCAGGTCACCGCCCTCGACGGCGGCGACGAGCTCGGCCAGGCGGGGCCCGACGACGTGGCTGACGACGCTGACCATGCCGACGCCGCCCAGGGCGAGGATCGGCAGGTTCAGCATGTCCTCGCCGCTGTAGTAGGCGAGGTCCGTGCGCGCCATCGTCCAGGCCATGGCACCGAAGTCGCCCTTGGCGTCCTTCACCGCGACGATCCGCGGGTGCTCCGCGGCGCGCACGAGCGTCTCCACCTCGATGGGCATCCCGGTGCGGACGGGGATGTCGTACAGCATCACCGGCAGGTCGGTGCTGTCGGCGACGGAGGTGAAGTGGCGGAGCAGACCGGCCTGGGGGGGCCGGTTGTAGTACGGCGTCACGACCAGCAGGCCGTGGACGCCGAGTTCCGCGGCCGCGCGCGCCTTCTCGATCGAGTGCGCGGTGTCGTACGTCCCGACGCCGGCGACGACCGTGGCCCGGTCACCGACGGCGTCCAGCACCACCTCGAGGACGGCGCGCTGCTCGGCGTCGCTGATCGTCGGCGACTCACCCGTCGTCCCGAAGACGACCAGCCCGTCATTCCCACCCCGGTCGACCAGGTGCGCGGCCAGCTCCTGGGCCCCGGCCAGGTCGATCGACCCGTCCTCGGCCAGCGGGGTGACCATCGCCGTGAGGAGGCGCCCGAACGGCCGGGCGGGGTCGGTGGTCATGGGGAGAATCTACCCAGCGGAGGGAACCGATCCCCTCACGTACTCCGACACCGCGAAACGCAGGCCGTCCGACGCCGACACCGACCAGCCCTCGGCCGGCGTGCGCGCGGTGCGGACCCACCCCCCGTCCAGCGCCGGCGCCCAGGTGTCGCCGTCGACGGCGACGTCGACGTCGGTGACCACCACCCGGTCGGCGTGCGGCAAAAACGCGGCGTAGACCTCTCCCCCGCCGATCACCCAGCACGCCGGGTGCTCGGCCAGCACCTGGGCGACCGAGTGCGCGACCAGCGCCCCCTCGGCCGACCACCGGGGATCCGACGTCAGCACGACGTTGACCCGGTTCGGCAGCGGGCGGAAGCGCTCCGGCAACGACTCCCACGTGCGCCGGCCCATCACCACCGTCGACCCGGTGGTCAGCCGGCGGAAGAGCGCGAGGTCCTCGGGCAGGTGCCAGGGCAGGCCGCCGTCGGCACCGATGACGCCACCCCGCGCCTGCGCCCAGATCAGCGCCACGCCGCTCCGCCCGGCTGGCGAGCTCGCCGGGCCGGTCACACCGCCACGGCCGCCCGGATCGCGGGGTGGTGGCGGTAGTCCCGCACCGTGAAGTGCTCGTAGCCGTAGTCGAACAGCGTGGGCGCCGGCGCGAGCTCCAGCGTCGGGAAGGGCAGCACCTCCCGGGAGAGCTGCTCGGTCACCTGGTCGACGTGGTTGTTGTAGATGTGGCAGTCACCCCCGACCCAGATGAACTCGCCGGGCTCCAGCCCGACCTGGGCGGCGATCATCCGGGTGAGCAGCGCGTAGCTCGCGATGTTGAACGGCACGCCGAGGAACATGTCGGCGCTGCGCTGGTAGAGCTGGCAGGAGAGCTTGCCGTCGGCCACGTAGAACTGGAAGAACGCGTGGCAGGGGGCCAGCGCCATCTCGGGCAGGGCGGCGACGTTCCAGGCCGAGACGATCATCCGGCGGGAGTCGGGGTCCGTGCGCAGCGTGTCGAGCAGGTTCGCGATCTGGTCGACGTGCCCGCCGTCGGGGGTGGGCCACGACCGCCACTGCACGCCGTAGACGGGGCCGAGCTCGCCGTCCGGGGACGCCCACTCGTCCCAGATGGTGACGCCGTTCTCGCGCAGCCAGCTCACGTTGCTGTCGCCGCGCAGGAACCAGAGCAGCTCGACGGCGATCGACCGGAAGTGCACCTTCTTCGTCGTCACCAGGGGGAAGGTCTCCGACAGGTCGTAGCGCAGCCGCTCGCCGAACAGGCTCACCGTCCCCGTCCCGGTCCGGTCCGCCTTCGGCGTCCCCTGCGCCAGGATGCGCCGCAGGAGGTCCTCGTACTGGGTGTCGATCGGTGCTGCCACGACCCCGAGCCTACGGCGGCCCGCCTCCACCGGGCCGCGGCCCGGGAACACCCGCCCCAGCCGTCGCGCGGGGCTCAGCCCTCGGTGACGAAGGGGCTCGCCGCGACCTCGGTGCCGTCGGCGAGCCGGTTGATCCGGAAGTCGCCGAAGACGTTGGCGGCCACGCGCTGGAGCTCGCGCAGGCAGGCGATCGCCAGCTCGCGGAGCTCGACGTCGGCGTGCTCGCTGGCCCGCACGGCCACGAAGTGCCGCCAGGCCCGGTAGTTGCCGGTGACGACGATGCGGGTCTCGGTGGCGTTGGGCAGCACCGCGCGGGCCGCCTGGCGGGCCTGCCTGCGGCGCAGCGTCGCGGAAGGGGCGTCGGCGACCCGCTCCTCCAGCCCCTGGAGCAGCGCACCGTACGCGGCGACGGCGGCCTCGGTGGCGGCGAGGAACCGTGCGTGCAGCTCGGGGTCCTCGGCGATGACGGCCGGCTCGACGACGGCCGCGCCGTCCTCGGGGACGTACCGCTGGGAGAGCTGGCTGTAGGAGAACTGCCGGTGCCGCACCAGCTCGTGGGTGAGCGAGCGGGAGACCCCGGTGAGATACATGCTCACCGTTCCGTGCTCCAGCACCGAGAGGTGCCCGACCTCCAGGATGTGCCGCAGGTAGCCGGCGTTGGTGGCGGTGGCCGGGTTCGGCTTGTCCCACGCCTGGTAGCAGGCCCGCCCGGCGAACTCGGCGAGCGCCTGACCGCCGTCGGCGTCGGTCTCCCACGGCACGTCCGCCGGCGCGGTGAACTGCGTCTGCGCGACGACCTGGACCCGGAGCGGCGCGATCTCTGGCACCCGTCGAGCCTACGGCGGCCGGGCGGGCAGACTGGCGGCGTGGAGTGGTGGCGTCCGTTGCTGGCCGTGGTCGGCGGGTTCCTGCTGGTCTGGCTGGTGCTGCTCGCCGCCCTGTGGCGCACCCGGCCCGACGGGCTGACCGTCCGAGACGGCCTGCGCCTGCTCCCCGACGTCGTGCGGCTCGTGCGCCGGCTGGCCGCCGACCGCGCCCTGCCCGCCGCGCTGCGTGTGCGGCTCTGGCTGCTGCTGGCCTACCTGCTCTCGCCGGTGGACCTCGTGCCCGACGTCGTGCCGGTCCTCGGCCAGGCCGACGACGTCGTGGTCGTCGCCTGGGCGCTGCGCTCGGTGGTGCGCCGCGCCGGCGACGACGCCCTCGTGCGGCACTGGCCGGGCGAGCCGGCGGGGCTGCAGGTGGTGCGCCGGCTCGCCGGCCTCAGGCCGGGAGCGGCGGGACCCCCAGCGCACGGCTGAGGTCGGGCCACAGGTCCCCCCGCTGGACCACGGCGACGTCGTCCAGCGCCATCCACCCGGCCATCAGCCGCAGTTCGTCGGCGAGCTCGGCGGCGACCGCAGCGTGCTCCACCCCGGCCTCGGCGTGCGCCGCCTGCACGCGCAGGACGCCGGCCTTCCGGTCCGCCTTGAGGTCGACGCGGGCCACCAGCCGGTCGCCCAGCAGGAAGGGCAGCACGTAGTAGCCGTGCACCCGCTGCTGCGCCGGGGTGTAGATCTCCAGCCGGTAGCGGAAGCCGAAGATCCGCTCGACCCGTGGCCGCTCCCACACCAGGGAGTCGAACGGGCTGAGCAGCGCCCGCGCCCGGATCCACCGAGGACGGCGGGCCGCGGGGTCCAGCCAGGCCGGGCGCCGCCAGCCGGCCACCTCGACCGGAAGGAGCTCGCCGGCGTCGGCCAGCTCGCCGATCGCCGTCCTGGCGTCGGCCGGGGTGAGGCGGAAGTAGTCGCGCAGGTCGGTCTCGGTGGCGACGCCGAGCGCCCGCGAGGCGGTGCGGACGAGCTCCCGCACGGCGTCGGGCCGCTCCGGGGTGGGGGCGGCGAGGACGGCGGCGGGCAGGACGCGCTCCGGCAGGTCGTAGACGCGCTCGAACCCCGGCGTCCGGCGGGCGGCGGTGAGCGCGCCGGTGAAGAAGAGGTACTCCAGCGCGGCTTTGCCCGCGTGCCAGTTCCACATGCTGCCCGGCCGGTTGGGCCGCTCCTCCTGCAGCTCGCCGGCGCGGAGCGGGCCGTCGCGACGCACCCGCTCGAGCAACGCCGCCACGTACTCCGGTCGCTCCCGGTGCACCCGGGTCATGCTGCCCCAGGCCTCCCGCTGGACGGCCGCCATGCGCCAGCGCAGGAAGGGCTGCAGCCGTACGGGGAGGAACGACGCCTCGTGCGCCCAGTACTCGAACAGGTCGTGCCGCCGGTTCGCCAACCCGTCGAGCGCCTCGCGCGGATAGGGCCCCAGCCGGCTGAACGCCGGCAGGTAGTGCGAGCGGGAGAGCACGTTGACCGAGTCGATCTGGACGACGGCCAGCCGCTCGGTGAGCCGCCGCAGCTGCCGTGTTCCGACGGCGGCGACCGGCCGCGGCTCGGCGAAGCCCTGGGCGGCCAGGGCGATCCGCCTCGCCAGCGCGGCGGGCAACCGTTCGACAGAGGTCACACCCGAGGATCCTGCCCGCCCGGTACGACACCCGCCGCTCCGGCCACCGGACCTACGCTGCCCGGGTGACCTCGCTCCCGTTCCCCCGCCGCACGGGCTCCGCCGACGTGTCGGTCCGACCGGCCCGACCGGACGACGCCGCCGCCATCGCCCGGGTGCAGGGTGTCACCTGGCGGACGGCGTACCGCGCGCTGCTGCCGCCGGAGGTTCTCGACAGCTGGGACGAGGCGGCCGTCACGGCGTCCTGGCGGTCGGCCGTCGCGAGCCCGCCCTCGACCCGGCACCGGGTGCTGGTCGCCGTCGAGCGCGAGGCGGTCGTGGGCTTCGCCGCCGTGACGCCCGGGGACGACGCCGCCGAGATCACCACGCTGCTGGTCGAGCCCCGGTGGGGACGGCGCGGCCACGGCAGCCGCCTGCTGGCCGCGGTCACCGACCTCGCCGCTGCCGACGGCACCGCCCGGCTCCAGGTGTGGCTCGCGGAATCCGACCGGGCGTCCGCCGACTTCTACGCATCGGCGGGTTGGGCACCCGACGGGTGGGCGCGCACGCTGGACACCGGGGCAGCACCTCTGCGGGAGCTGCGCTGGCACGTCGCGCTGGACGACGAGGACATGGACCGATGACCTTCGACGGTTTCCCGGACGAGGGACTGGTCTTCTACGAGGGGCTCGAGGCCGACAACAGCAAGGCCTACTGGACCGCGCACCGCGCCGACTACGACGCCCACGTCCGCGCACCGATGACCGCGCTGGTCGAGGAGCTGGCGCCCGAGTTCGGGACGGCGAAGGTCTTCCGCCCGTACCGCGACGTCCGGTTCAGCCACGACAAGACCCCCTACAAGACACACCAGGGCGCCGTCGTCAACCCGGAGGGGCGCGGCGCGGGCGCCTGGTACGTCCAGATCTCCGCCGACGGGCTGTCCGTCTCGGGCGGCGCCTGGCGCCTGGAGTCCGACCAGGTGGCGAGGTACCGGCGGGCGGTGGCCGACCCGGTGCAGGGGCCCCGCCTGGAGGCCGAGGTGTCCCGCCTGCGCACCGCCGGCTGGGAGATCGAGGGTGACCGACTGGTGCGGGTCCCGGCCGGGTACTCGGCTGCGGATCCCCGCATCGAGCTGCTCAGGCACAAGGCGCTGCACGCCACCCGCCGGTGGACGCCGGAGGACTGGCTGCACACCCGGGAGGCCGTCGACCGGGTTCGCGCCGCCTGGCGGGACCTGGGCCGGCTGAACGCGTGGCTCGCCGACAACGTCGGCGCCACCACGAAGGAGCCCCGCCCCCGGCGCTGACCCGGGCAGACGACCGGTGACCCGCCGCCCCTGCCGGCTCCTCCGCGCATAGCGGAGAGGCGCCGTGCGCGGGGGCCGGCGCGGTGAGGGGGGAACGACGAAGGGGCCCCAGCACGAATGCTGGGGCCCCTTCGGGAATGGTTGTCCGGCGGCGTCCTACTCTCCCACCCCGTCTCCAGGGCAGTACCATCGGCGCTGAGAGGCTTAGCTTCCGGGTTCGGAATGTTGCCGGGCGTTTCCCTCTCGCCATGGCCGCCGTAACTCTGTGA